>CALMTA010000022.1 GCA_937872505.1 uncultured Neisseriaceae bacterium
TCATTAATTATTACTTTAGATAAATTTGAAATTAAGGGAAAATTAGTAAGCTGCTGAGGGTCATAAATAATTGGAATTAATGGTACGTTCCAATTTATACGAATCGCTGATTTAAAACATAAATCTAAATTTTTTTTGCAACTCTCATTACTAGGGTCATAAACTAATTCTTTAGGCAGTTTTTTATAACCATTTTGGGTATTTATTGCCCAAGTTTCAATTTGTTTTAGCTCATTAGGAAGCGATTTTTTTGTATCTTCTAAAAAATCTTTTAAAGATTCAACTTTAACTGGTTTTTTATAAAAATTATTGTTTGTTGCTATAACTGCAGGATAAGTTATTAAATGATGCCCTTCCCAGGCAAAGCTCATATTATTTAAAATTAAACTAGATAATAAAACTATTTTTATTTTCATAAAACACCTTTAACTATCAATTCTTCTAAATATTTAGCAACCCCTTGATCGTAATGATTTCCAATAATTACTTTGGCTATTTTTTTAACATGATCTTTAGCATTACCCATAGCAATACCTAGCCCAACTCCTGAGAGCATTGGAATATCATTTTCTCCATCTCCAAAAGCTATAATTTCTTCAACTTTAATTTGTTTTAATTTTGAATAATGTTTTAATCCATTTAATTTGGAAATACTGGCACAGGTAACCTCTAAATAATTAGGATGGGAAAAAAGAGCTAACATTGTTGCATCT
Source organism: uncultured Neisseriaceae bacterium (assembly GCA_937872505.1). Lineage (GTDB taxonomy): Bacteria > Pseudomonadota > Gammaproteobacteria > Burkholderiales > UBA11063 > Aquella. Next base: position 714 of record CALMTA010000022.1, read on the forward strand.
TTTTCAAATTTTTTCTGAATATCCAATAACCTTTCATATTCACCTGACAAAGTAATTTTATTTGCTCTATTTATTGCAAATTTTTCAATTATTTTAGGAACTGAATTAACAAATTCAATTTCCTGAGTTGTAAATAAAGATGGATTAGCTACATACCAATCAAAATTATGATAATAATTAACTGCAATTCGCGAATCAACGTTAGATAAAATATCTTCAATCCGATCAATAGAAAAATCTTGGCTAAGTATAATTTCATTATCTCTATTAGTAATAAAACTACCATTCAAAGCAATAACTTCCCCCTCAAGTTGTAATTCATTGGCAATTTCTAAAACAGAATTAGGAAGCCTTGCACTCACTAGAACAAATAAATACCCCCTAGACATTAAGTCTGCAACAACTTCTTTAAGCCTTAAACATACATTATAACTAGCATCAAGGATAGTACCATCAATATCAAAAGCAATTAATTTATATTTCATATTATTTTAAATAATCACACTAAAGAATAATTGCAATTTAATTTATAATTTAAATTAGTTTTAATTCGCGGCCATTCATTATCAATAATACTATATTGATAATAATCACATACTATACCATTTTGGTACTTAAAATTCCTAAATACTCCATCTAATTTAGCACCAAGTCTTTCAATTGCTCTACGACTTCTTAAATTAAACTCATTAGCAGTTATTGTGACCGCAATACATTGAAGAGTTTCAAAAGCATGAGTTAATAACATTAATTTACATTCAGTATTTATAGCTGTTCTTTGAGAACTTTTGCGATACCATGTCCAACCAATATCACACCGTTTATTAACAGCATCAATCTTATTATATGTTGTCATGCCGATTGCTTGACCAGTTATATTATCAATTACAGTAAATGGCAACATTAAACCCTGTTTATGTAAATTCAAGCGATGTTCAATTTCTTTTGCCATATTAGTAGGAGTAGGAACACTTGCATACCAAATATTCCATAGCTTTCCATCAGTAGCAGCTTTTATTAAATCCTGACAATGATCAACAGATAAAGGAACTACAGTAGCATGTATTCCTCGTAAAGTAACTAGAGTTAATAAATCCATCAATAATCTTTCCCATCATGTAAATAAAATAGCCATTATTTTAGCAAAATTTGCATTACATAAAGATTTTATCATATATAGTTAATTAGTAAATTTATAAATTGCGATTCTCCCAGATAAACTGGGAGACTTAGATTATATCAGATTAATGATTAGTTTTTAAAAGTAGAAAATAAGTTTATGCTGCAAGTTATTCTATTATTTGGCTAAACATGCTCATCAAAAAGACCCAAACTCATTTTCCATTTTTATAATGTGGTTACTTGTATCACTAGACTCTAGTTGATTTTCAGTAAAATCTTGTGTCCATTCATGCACAAATAAGTTGGCTATGCTTGCCACACTGTTTTCCCCAAAAGAATTTAAATGCTTTGTTATAGCACCTAAATCTATAGATTGCTTATCTAAGTATTGTACTAATATTTCTAAAGATATAAAAGCTCCTAACCTAACACAATTTGTAGAAGTCATCCCTTGAATACCCATTGCCTTAACTGGAAAATTTTCTCTTTTCATTGTTGAATTAATTAAATTTACTTTATCTTTTGTTAACTCTTCATTTCTCATATCTTCAATAAGTTCTTCAAAAGTAGAAATATTCTTATTTTCTTCAAGTTCAGAATTACCTGGTATTGTAGGTATTAGCTTATTTATTATAACATCATTTATTGGATGTGGTCTTGAAAAATATGTAACAAGACTTCCTTTAGGATCAATTGCAAATTTACGATTATTTTTATTATCAATTATTAATGGCATGAAATGCCCCATTTTTTCCAGGCTCAATTTTATTTTACGCTTTGGAGATGACCCATCCATTATCATAACTAAATCATATTTATCTTTATTAAATAATTCTTTTCTAATAAATGGATATGTTCCGGCATCATAACTTGGAATAGCATTATTGTTATTAAATATAATTAAAATTTTAGTCTGCATACCTTTATTAGATGGTGTTATTATTTCAATAAATTCATATATAATTGTGGGGCTAGCATTCCACTTATCCAGAACAGCTTTTACTTCATACCCATTACTTCCTTTAAACAATATCGCTTTATGTTCTTTATCATTTTTTTCTGCTTTAATAATACCTAAGTTTTTTAATCCTTGCTGTAATATAATCATCGAATTATTTGGTGCACTTCCTGTATACTTATCTAATTCTTGTTTTGCTAAAGAAGTAGTTTCTAATTTTTTTATATATGACCTCATCATATCTTTATGTTTGTCAACTAGACTTTTACTTCCTTTAATACTTATTTCTTCTGATTTGTCTAGTTCTGCACTTTTTTGAGAGATTTCGCATAATTTATTTTCTGAAATTTCTTCTCTTGGGGAATCTTTAATTAATGGCTGAATAATTTCCACGTTAGCTAGACTGCTTACATTTAAGTTACCAACATCTTTTAATTCTAATTTACCTTGTTCTTCTTCACTAGCTGTAGAACCTTCTTTCTTCAAGTCCACTATAGCATCTTCTTCGTTTAACCTTTTGAATTGTTGATATCCTTTATATTTAAAAGAATAACAATTATCAATTTCCTTTTTAGCTATTATACTTAAACTTGGAAACTTTATTTTTTCAAAATCAACTTTTTTAGTATCCTCTTTTGCTTTAATATTTTCTGAGTTTAAAAATAATCTACATTTTCCCAATTGTACTTTATCATTTTCTTTTTTTATATTATTTAAATAACGTGGTAAAATATAAGAAGCAACTTGTTTATTAATTTTCTCAACAAAGCCAATGAACTTAGTTATATCAAATTTACCTCCTTTATTAAAAGCACTATTTCCTTTTTCATAAATATACCCAAGACTAAATGCTTTTACTGCACTTCTTGTAAATACTTGATGAAAAAATCCCTCATTTTTAAATAATTCTGCAAGTATTGGTGATTCTTTTTGTCCTTGCTTTACCATTAAACAGTGTTTTAACCAAGCCTGACCAAGGCCTTCAATTTTTCCTTTATTTTCATTAATATATTGATTTTTAAATTCCATAAACTCTAATTTTTGCATTTTTTCAAATGCTTCATCTTTAGTATTTATTGAACCACTATCAAGTTTTTTTAAATCGCGATTACCAACTGCTTGAAAAATATTACCCCTATTGGCCAAACTCTCAAATCTTTGCATACTATTACCCAATCTTTTAGAAATTTTACCTTAAAATGAAGTCAATATTATACTTGCTATATAAGTAAAATTAAAAGTAACATTTTTATCTTTTATAATTTTTCATAAAAAATAAATATTAAATACACCTATTTTAAAGTAAAATAAGGTAAAATCAAAACTTCATTAAAGTTTAATATTTTCTAAGGAGATACAAAATGTCAATTGCTTATTGGTGTGTCTTAGTTGCAGGAATATTCCCTTATATATTCACAATGCTAGCAAAAGCTAAAGGTATTGGTTTTGACAACCATTCCCCGCGTGAATATTTAAATAATTTAACCGGATGGCGAAAAAGAGCTAATTGGATTCAAATTAATAGTTTTGAAGCATTTCCATTTTTTGCTGTAGCTGTAATTATTGCTAGTTTAAATCATGCTCCAAGTAATAAAATTGATATTTTAGCAATGAGTTTTATACTCTTTAGAATTCTATATGCAATCGCTTATTTAAAAAATATTGCATCATTAAGAACTATTATATGGACTTGTGGACTTGTTTGCGTAGTATCTTTATTCTATATTTAAATAATTGCTAATTCCATCTTCCAATGTTAGAAATTGTTCCTTAAAACCAGCTTGATAAAGATGTTTTAAATTTGCTTGAGTATAACATTGGTAACGACCTGCTAAATCTGCAGGAAAATCTATATATTCTATTGTTACACTATTAACTGCTTCTAATAAACTCATTTTGTCTAAACCTTGCTGGTATCTACATGCATTTATTACCCCTAAAGCCAGCTCATTAAAACTTCTAGCAACACCAGTTCCACAATTAAAAATTCCCGAAATTTCTTCAATATCATTTAAATGATTATCAAAGAAAAACATATTTACTTTTATCACATCTTCAACTGAAATAAAATCTCGTACTTGTTCACCATTGGCATAACCTTGACAACCTGTAAATAGTTTTACTTTTCCTCTTTCTTTATATTGACAAAAATTATGCCAAACTACTGAAGCCATTCTTCCTTTATGCTTTTCTC
>CALMTA010000023.1 GCA_937872505.1 uncultured Neisseriaceae bacterium
CTTATTTGTTCAAGAATAAGAGTTGAGCTAGTATTAATATATTTATTATATAAAAGGTCGTAAGAGAGAGTATCCTTATAATCTTCTAAAAATTCTGCAGTATCGTTTTGTTCATCGTTAAACAAGATTTGGACTATTTCAATATAAAAATCATAGTAATCTGTCTTTAACCATAGCTTATGCATCTTTAATAATGAAAGGGCTTCCATTCTATTATTTAAAGGTTTTTGATTAAAGGAGGTATTAAATATAAATGGCTTGATTCCTCCATTAAGGTGAACAGATGCTTTAGTACAATTAGTAATAAGTTTTACAATAAATTCTTTAGTGATATTTTCATTAAATAAATTTTTAGTTATTTCAATTAGTTTAAGAGCATTAGATGGAGTATAGGAATTTCCATAAGCAATTACTTTTTCATCTAATTTAATATAATATTCAATAAATTCTTTTAGTTTATTTTTTGATAGAAACTCTAGGTTATCTTTTAATAAATCTATAGCGTTGGAAATATGTGATAAACCCAAGGAATTTTCTGACATTATGCATTTTTCAATAAATAATAATGTTAGTTGTTTTAATAATATGTTATCAAAATTTCCAATATTTTCAATAATTATTTTTTTAGCCAATTCAACAGATAATTTTGAATTTTCATTATTAATGTCGATTAATTTATAGAAAAAAGAAATAGTTAATTGTTTTAGGAGTTTTTGATTAAATTTTCCTAGATTTTTTTCTAATATTTCTAGAGCAGTTAATTTAAGGTTTTTTGATTTAATGCTTTCATTGCAACAGTTTTGAAAAAAGGTAAGATATAAATAATTAATTTCCTCATTATTAAAGTTAGAGATATTATTTTCAAGAAGTTTTTTAGTAATATCTAAGTAATTATTTATTCTATTTGAATCAATATCAATACATTTTTTTAAAAGATTAACTGTTAAAAAATTGCTAGTGTTTTTATCTAGTATATGGCAATATTTTTCTATTAATTTTTGTGCTTTTTTAGCTTCAACTATAAGCCCTATGGGATTAACAATGCTAAAATTTTCTATCATTGTAATTAATAATTCCTTGCACTCTTCCTTTGTAAAGTTTTTAAATTCTTCTTCAAATATTGTTACAGCAATAGTTGCATTTGATAAAAAATTGTTTTTATTAATATTACAACAATTTTTAATGAGTAAAATTTTAAAATATTTGATTTTGTCTTCTGCAAGAAGGGTTTTCGTATTATTATTGTTTAATAATTTTTTAGCCTCATAAGCATTTGTGGGATTACCATAAGTATCTAATTTAATGAAATCTGTTATTTCTTGTAACAATAAGCATGTTTTTTGAGGTGATGAAGAATATGAAGAATATGTGTTGTTAATCATATAGATTGACCTTATAAAAGTTAAAATAGTATTTTTTTTTAAGGTAGCCATTATAAGATAAATCAAAAAACTCTTATAAGAAATTTTTTTAAAGAATATCTTGTTTTCAAGACTTTTAATAATAATTTTTTTTAGAAATGAGAACTTATTAAAAATGTTTGAGAATATTGTTTCTAATATTTAAAAAATTTTATAATTAATTTGATAAATATTGTGGAAATTAATTTTTAAGTTAAAATTTACCTATATGAATAAAGTTTTTTATTTTTATCAATTCATAATTATTTGATAAAAGTAATTTTGGTGATTTATCCCACGAGCTTTCTATAACTTGACGAATAAATTCTTTTATCATTTTTTCAGAAGGTAGAGGAATGTTATTAATTTTAATAAAATAATTAATAAGATTAAGTTGTCGGGAATGAGATAAAGTTTTAAATTTTTCTAAATTAATAACTGGTGAACTATTAGTAGTAAATTCTAAATCTTGCTTTGAAATTTCATCAGTTAGTGTTAGCATATCTTGTAATTGAGAATTAATATTTAACAATTTAGTATATATATGTTGATCCCATTTTTCTAACAAGGGTAAAATGTCGTGACGGACAAAATTTCGCAAATATTTAGTATTGAAGTTGCTTTCATCTGTAATGAATTGTAAATTATGTTTTTTTGCATATTCTTCCACCATTTTACGGGGAATATTAAGTAACGGTCGCCAAAAAATTTTATCATGTTTATGAGTAATATGATGCATAGCGCCTACATTATGTAGATTGCTTCCCCGAAAAATTTGGCTTAATATTGTTTCAATTTGATCATTTTGTTGGTGAGCTAAAATAATTACTCGACTATTAAGTTTAGCAAATGAACTATAACGAGCAATACGTGCCGTATTTTCTAAACTCTCACCGCCATTTTTAATTATAGAATGATGGTCAACGATTAAAGGAATACTAAGTGATGAACATAGGGTTTTACAAAACTCTTCCCAATTAGTACTATTTGATGAAATATTGTGATTAATATGAATTGCATTAAGTTTAATAGGTGCTACTTTTTTAATTTCAGAAAAGATATGTAGTAGAACTACGGAATCAACGCCGCCACTAAGAGCTATAGTATAGCAATCATTAAAACTAAGTTTTTCAGGGAAGTTATTTAAAATATTTTCAATTAAAGGGTGCATTAAATTTTTTCTAAAATATAAAAGTAAATGTTATTCAGTATATTTTCCATAGCTCATTAATCGTTCAAGACGGCGTTCTAATAGCTCATCTATAGAATATTCTTGAAGCTTTTTAAGATTATCTTTTAAAGTTTTTTTCATTTTTATCATCATTTCATTATGATTATATTGAGAGCCGCCTTGTGGTTCATTAATCACATTATCAATTAAACCTAAACTTTTTAAGCGGTTAGCGGTAATACCTAATATTTCGGCAGCTGTATTGGCTTTAGTAGAATCTTTCCATAAAATAGAAGCACAACCCTCTGGAGAAATTACTGAATAAATTGCAAACTCCAGCATATTAATTTGATCACCGATTGCAATAGCTAGTGCACCTCCAGAACCACCTTCCCCAATTACTGTAGCAATAATCGGAGTGCGTAGTTTTGCCATTTCATAAAGATTTTTACCGATAGCTTCAGATTGATTTCTCTCTTCAGCTCCTATGCCAGGATAGGCACCGTTAGTATCAATAAAAGTAAATATGGGCAATTTAAATTTTTCAGCTAATTGCATGATTCGTAAAGCTTTTCTATAGCCTTCTGGTTTAGGCATACCAAAATTTCGTTCAAGATTTTCTTTAGTATCCCGCCCTTTTTGTTGTCCTATTACTACTACTGATTGAGCCCCCATTTTGGCAATGCCACAAATAATAGATTTATCTTCAGCAAAATGTCTATCTCCATGTAATTCAATAAAATCAGTAAAGATATTTTTAATATAGTCAAGTGTTTTTGGGCGCATTGAATGTCTAGCTACTTGAACTATTTCCCATGGGGTTAATTTAGAATAAATATCTTTAGTTAATTCTTGAACTTTTTCCTGAAGGCTAGCTATTTCGCTACTAATATCAACAGTAGATTCATTTTGAACCTGCTTTAATTCATCAATTTTATTTTCAAGTTCAGCAATTGGTTTTTCAAATTCTAAAAAATGTTTTTTCAATTTATTGTCCCTGTTAAAGTGTCAATATTTTTTTGATGTTCTATAACTGCATTTTGTAATAATTTAATATGTTCCTTATATCGAATATTTTCTTTACCATTTAATTTAGCTGTTTGAGCTTGTTCAAGCATAAAAGTAGCGTCAGCATAAGCACTTTTTTCGCGTTCTAATTCTTCCATTAAAATTTTTTTACGCGTAATATCTTCCTTTGTTAGTTGTTTAGAAGATATATTAATATCCTCTAAATTTACTTTTTTAGTATTTTCATTAGCTATATTTGTAAATACTAAATTACCATTTTTATCTGTATATGTAAAAATATCGCTAGCTAGAGCAGAAGAAATTAGTAATATTACACTTAAAAAATACTTCATAATTTTATTATCTAATAGTATTAGCAAGAGAAACAATAGTTAATACTAATAAGAAAAATAATCCAGCTCTATATAGGATAGCAATTATGTAAGCATCAATTTGAGGATTAAATTTATCTTGGGTAATAACCCCAGCTTCAATATCATCTTGTTGCTCTGATAATTTTTTTATTTGAAATTTACCTTTGCCAATAGCTATAACTACTGCTTCTTTGAGTGTGTCTTCTAAAAAGTAAAAACTTTTAGTAAGATTTCTGAATTGCTCAACAATATAGTGGGTAACTTCTTCAAAATCTCCAGCAATAGCTATAAATAAATACAAAATAGAAAAAGGAATTATATTGGCATAAAATAACATTTTATCAACTACTATATTATAAACAACCAAATCAATCCCTTTTTGTTTTAATTCACTACTAATGAGCATAATAATCATATAACAGATTGAGCCTATAGCAGAGGGTAGTATTATGTACCAAAAAATAGCTGCAAAAAAATGAGTAGCATAAGTATTTATAAAATGGAGTTTATTGTCTATATTAGTTTTTTTTGCTTCTTCTTTCCACGTTAGAATTTCTACGCTGCACATAAAAAGTAAAGTGTTAATAATAAAATATATCGTTGGCCAAGAAGAAAGAATTGTTTTTAAAACCATCAAGATTATAAAAATAGGTAAACATGCGAACAAGTATATTATGCGAATTTGTTTTTGTGAATTAAAATTTCTTGCTGTAAAAATCTTAATATATTGATGCACATAATTTTTAAAAAGTACTCGTGGTTTGTCAAGCCATTTTTGCATTTCAAAAAGTATAGTTATAAGTATTGTTAGAGTAATCATTTTAAAATTTCCTCAGAGTCTTGATTGTGAATATATATATCAGGTAATTGACGGTATAATCCATATATATCCATGCCACAGCCGAAAAGAAAGTGGTTGGGAGATTTTAGCCCAACATAATCTGCTTTTATGGGTTTTTCTTTTCCTATATCTTTATCAATTAGAACAACTAATTTACATTCTTTTGCTCCAGCATTAATAATAAAGCGGTTTATTTCATTTAAAGTATATCCTTCATCGAGTATGTCATCAAAAACGTAAACTATTTTATTAATAATATCTTCACTTTTAGGTTGACGAAACCAAGCAATATGGGATGCACCAAATTTTTCATTGCCGTAACGTGAAGCATGGATGTAATCTAAAATAAAAGGGTTATTAATATGTTTGAGAACTTCTGCTGCAAAAAACATTCCTCCATTCATCACACTTAAAAAGATTGGTACTTCGCCTTCAATTTCTTTATCTATTAATTCGGCTAATTCTTGAGTTTTTTTTGCAACAGTATGCTTGTCGAATAAAATAGTCGATTGCTTCAAGAGTTTTTTTATTTGAGCATAATCTAATTGCATAATTAATTTTCCTAAATAAAGATAAATTCAGTTTGGTACAATATATTAATTTTAAGTTACAATAATGCATTAGTAAAGCTATATTTTATCAAGAATATGATGTACAGATAATATTATTTATAAATAATAGCAAATAAATAGTTAGCAAAATATTATAAAATTTAGAGTGGAAATAAGATGCATATTATACACAGGGTCCTTTTAATTATTTTAGATGGATTTGGAATTAGAGAGGAAAAAAACTATAATGCTATAGCAAATGCAAGAACTCCTAATTGGGATAATTATATAAAAAAATATGCTTTTGGTTTGATAGATGCTTCAGGTAGTGCGGTTGGTTTACCAAACGGACAATTTGGTAATTCTGAGGTAGGTCATTTAAATATAGGAGCTGGTCGATTAGTTCAACAGGATATTACAAGAATTGATTTTGCCATAGAAAATGGAGATTTTTTTAATAATGAAGTATTTTTAAAGGCAATTAATAGTTCTAAAAGTGGAAACGTGCATATAATGGGGCTATTATCAGATGGCGGGGTTCATGCTCATATAATGCATATAATTGCTTTAATTAAATTAGCAAATGCACAAGAAAATGTAAAAAATATCTGGCTTCATGTTTTTTTAGATGGACGGGATACGCCACCAAAAAGTGCAATAAAATATTTACAGCAATTGC
>CALMTA010000024.1 GCA_937872505.1 uncultured Neisseriaceae bacterium
ATCAATTACATCATCACTACAAACTCGTCCTAGAATCCTATCACGTAAAGACTCAATAACATCTCCACCTTGAATTACTGACTTCATTAATACCCCATTTTTAGTTCCACAATCCTCTTGTGTAATAACTAAATCTTGAGTCACATCTACTAAACGTCTAGTTAAATAACCTGAATTAGCTGTTTTTAAAGCAGTATCTGATAAACCTTTACGCGCTCCATGAGTAGAAGTAAAATATTGTGATACAGTTAACCCCTCCCTAAAATTAGCAGTAATTGGAGTTTCCATAATAGAACCATCTGGTTTTGACATCAAACCACGCATACCCGATAATTGCTTAATCTGCGCAATTGAGCCACGAGCTCCTGAATCTGCCATCATATAAATAGAATTAAATGAATCCTGCTCAACCTTATTTCCATCTTTATCTTTAACCATATCTTTAGATAATTCACTCATCAAAGTTTTAGCAATTTCATCACCACATCTACCCCAGATATCAATAACTTTATTATAGCGTTCGCCTTGAGTTACTAAACCATCATTATATTGTTTAGTTATAGCTTCAACTTCTCTTTGCGATTCCTGTATCCTATTTTCTTTAGTAGTTGGAATATGCATATCATTAACACATACTGAAATACCACCACGTGTAGAATATGTAAATCCAGTATACATCAAATGATCAACTAATATTGCTGTTTCTCTTACTCCACATTTACGGAAAGATACATTAATTAATTTAGCCACTTCTTTCTTTTTCATTGGCTTATCAATTAAATCAAAATCTAAACCTTTAGGTAAAATTTGCGCTAAAATAGCCCGACCAACTGTAGTTTTACGACGAACGATATGCTCTTCAAATTCACCATTAGCATTTTTCTTCCACTCTCTCAATCTAACTAATACATTAGCTTGCAATCCAACTTGTTTTGTTTGATAAGCACGCTCAAGCTCTTTAATATCCGCAAAAATTGAATCTTCACCTTTATCATTAATTTTTTCACGCGTCATATAATATAAACCTAGTACAATATCTTGAGAAGGTACAATAATAGGTTCACCATTCGCTGGTGATAATACATTATTTGAAGCTAACATTAAAGTACGCGCCTCCATTTGTGCTTCAATACTAAGGGGTACATGAACTGCCATTTGGTCACCATCAAAGTCAGCATTAAATGCTGAACATACTAATGGATGAAGTTGAATAGCTTTACCTTCAATCAGAATTGGTTCAAATGCTTGAATACCTAATCTATGCAATGTTGGTGCACGATTAAGTAGAATTGGATGCTCACGAATTACTTCTTCTAAAACATCCCATACTAAAGGATGCACATTCTCTACCATTCTTTTTGCATACTTAATTGATGCAGCCGCACCTAGCGCTTGTAATTTATGATAAACAAATGGCTTAAATAACTCCAATGCCATAATTTTAGGTAAACCACATTGATATAATCTTAAAGTAGGACCAACAGTAATCACTGAACGACCAGAATAATCAACACGCTTACCTAATAAATTCTGCCTAAATCTACCAGATTTACCTTTAATCATTTCAGCTAAAGATTTTAAAGGCCGTTTATTAGCACCAGTAATTACTTTTCCACGTTTACCATTGTCAAATAATGAATCAACTGCTTCTTGCAGCATTCGGCGCTCATTCCTTAAAATAATTTCAGGAGCCCGAAGCTGAATTAATTTACGTAATCGATTATTTCTATTAATTACACGACGATATAAATCATTCAAATCACTAGTAGCAAATCGCCCCCCATCTAGAGCAACTAAAGGACGCAAATCAGGTGGTAACACTGGTATAACATCAATAATCATCCACTCTGGCTTCATTTCAGAACGTTTAAAACCTTCTAACACTTTTAAGCGCTTTGCCATTTTCTTTAAATTAGTATCAGATTTTGTAGAAGACATCTCATCTTTTATTGTAACTATCTCCGAATCAACTTCTATACCTTGAAGCATTTCCCTAACAGCATCCGCACCAATCCCTACTTTTATTTTATCGTGTTCATCGCTCTCTACAATAGCATTATACTGCTCAGGAGATAAAATATCACCCTTCTTAAGAATCGTTTTATTATCTTTAGGATGTAATGGCGGATCAACTCTATCAATTACATCAATAACCGCATAAGCTTCAAAATATAATACATGCTCAATATCCCGTAGTGGCATATCCAATACCATCCCCATTCTTGATGGTAATGATTTTAAAAACCAAATATGTGCAACAGGAGAAGCTAATTCAATATGCCCCATTCTTTCTCTACGTACTTTGGATAATGTAACTTCTACTCCACACTTCTCACATACCACTCCACGATGCTTTATGCGTTTATATTTTCCACATAAACATTCATAATCTTTAACTGGCCCAAAAATACGTGAACAAAATAATCCATCACGTTCAGGTCGCTGAGTTCGATAATTAATAGTTTCTGGTTTTTTAATTTCCCCATATGACCATGATCGAATTTTATCTGGGGACGCTAATCCGATCTTAATTTGCCCATAACTCTCGTTTGAATCTTTTTTATTAATTAGCAATTCATCAAGTTTTAACATTTAAATTCTACTCCACAAAAGGTTTTTTGACATTTCTTATTATTAATATTTTATAAAAAACGTCTACTCTTCCAGTTCCATATCAAGTCCAAGCGCTCTAATTTCACGAGTTAATACTTTGAAAGCTTCCGGTATATCTGCAGATATTTTATGTTCACCTTCTAAAAGATTTTCATACATTTCCGTTCGTCCTTCAATATCATCTGATTTAACAGTAAGCATTTCTTGTAAGGTATAGGCTGCACCATAAGCTTCTAATGCCCAAACCTCCATCTCACCAAATCTTTGCCCACCAAACTGAGCTTTACCCCCCAACGGTTGTTGAGTTACTAACGAATATGGCCCAGTTGACCTAGCATGAACTTTTTCATCTACTAAATGATGTAATCTAAGAACATACATATAACCAACCGTAACTGGCCTATCAAATTTATCTCCAGTTCTACCATCAAATAATGTTAATTGCCCTGATTCTGGAAGATCAGCTAATTTCAGCATAGCTTTAATTTCTGACTCTTTAGCCCCATCAAATACAGGAGTAGCAAATGGAACTCCATGTTTTAAATTATTTGCTAATTCTAATAATTCAGTATCTGTTAATGCTTTTATATTTTCTTTTTTACCAGATACGTCATACACTTTATTAATAAAACTTCTCACTTCATTTAAGTTATTTTTCTCACTTAGCATTTTTTCAATTTTGGCACCTAACCCTTTAGCTGCTAAGCCTAAATGAACTTCAAGAATTTGACCAATATTCATTCGCGATGGAACCCCTATTG
>CALMTA010000025.1 GCA_937872505.1 uncultured Neisseriaceae bacterium
TTATTACCTTTAAGAGGAGTTCCTTGAGACACTTGTTTCTTTTCTGCTGGTGTTAATTTAGCCCATTCTTCTGCATAATAAGTGTGGTAAGTTCCTCCATCATACTGAAAATAACCGTCTTTACCTTGAGCTTTACGAGCAGCAGCAAAAGCTTTATCAAAATCACTCATACCTTTTTTACCTCCCGAAGGATTAGTAGTTATTTTTTGAGTTGAAGGTGTAGGACCAGAAACGGGTACTGCAGCAGGTTGATTAGCAATAAGTGCATCTATATTAGATTTATCTACAGCTTTATTTGTATTATAAGCATTCATTTTAGCTTCATTATTAGTAACTTTACTTTCTTTTCTTGCTATTTTATTATTAGTCATTCTATAAAATAAACCATCTCTTCCTTTATCTTTTCTATCTTTTTGCTTTTCCAATAAACGTTCAATATCACTTTTATTTTCTTCCATTCTATTCTTAGCTTTAGTAGCTTTTCTATTATTTTTTCTAAAGCTTCTACCTGCTTTTTTAACGTCTTTTATTTTAATTTTTCCATCTTCATCTCCTCCTCCTGTTGCAAAAATTAAACCTCCATACTGATACTTATTGTAATAATTAGACAGTTTAACTTTTCCACCATATTTAGACATCATAGGTCTTTGTTCTTTATTCATGCCTTGTTGCATCATTTGATTAGGCGCACCCTGAGCAGCAGCCATTTGTTCTTGCATCATTTTTTGTAATTCTTGCATCATTTGATCAGGTGGTAATGAAAGTAAATATTGTCTTATATGTTCTGGTAAAGACATTAACATTTCCATAACTTCTGGTGGTAATTGAGGCATACCTTTTCCTTGTTGTTGAGGAGGTCCTTGAGGCAGCACAGGAGGACCTTGTGGCATTTGTGGTCCTTGACCTTGACTTTGCATCATTTGTTCCATTCCTGGACCACCTTGTTGATATTTATTTTTGTACATAATTTAATTATCTGTTTGAATTTTTATTTGTTGTTATTAAGTAATCTATTACAAGTTTAACATTATCAGTATTTTCTAAAGAAAATCTAGCAATATGATAACTATCTCTTAATCTTTGTAATTGTTTGTAATATTTGTTAATATCTATTTTTGCATTATTGAATAGTTTATTTACTGTTGTAGAACAATTAGAATCACAATTATTAATAAACATAGGTAAATCATAATTGATAACATAATCTCTTAAGTTATTTACACTAAAATGTCTTTCATTTCTATCAACATGTATAGCTGGATATGTAGGCTCTTTTCTTAAATATCCACCTTTGTTAAAAATTAAATCCATTTGTCCTGTACTCTGCATTGAGTTATATATTAATAACTTATTAAAAGTTATATTGTTTTTAAAGGTTTCGTTGCAAAATAAATCAGCTTCATAAGCAAAAGAATTCCAATGTAGTGAAGTTAAAGTATCTACTATAACATTAGGTTTACTTATTATAGGAAATTCTAATATATATGGATATATATTGTTATAATAATTTAAATAACTACATTTTTTGTTATGTGAATATATTTTTTTATCTAAAACAGTATAAAAGTTCTTTCTATCAAAAATATAGTAATCAGGTATAAAACTGTGAAAACTAACCCAACCATCTAAATTATAGCTATAACTTAAAGTGAAAGATTTATCACAAAAGTAATCAGTATTTTTTAAAGATAAAATTGAATAAGAACAATCAGTATCTTCTATTAAAACAAATTTTCCTTCATGATAATAAATGTTACCTACTACACAATCATTTTCTTGATACACTCCTCCAAATATAGTTTCATCTACAAATTCATAATCTTTTTTACTTAATAGTAATCTATTATTAAAGTAATCAAAAGCAAACATTATACCTATTCCATCTGGATTAGCATAATTATCTAAATTAGTTATTATATTGCTTATACAAAATTTAGAATTTTCTTTAAAGAAATTACTCATTTTCTTTAAGCTTAAATCATCTAGTTTATCAGTTAAATGATGAATTTTGCCTCCGTGTAAGTCATAGAAATAATAGCCATTTTCAGTAGACATTGTACCATGTAATAAAATATTTCCTGCATATCCTGATTCTGCTGCATATACAGCTAATGGGTCTTTATTAAATAAATCTCCTTGACCTAAATAAACAGTAGTATCATCAATTTTTAATTGTTTTTCATTACTAAATACTTTCCAAATTATATCTCTTGTGTGAGCATATAAAGTATTATTTAAAACTAATAAATTATTTATTGGACCATATAATGAGGGAACTGTTAAAAAGTTATCTTCTAAAAAATCGTTATAATTAAAGTTATTTAAATTACTTTTATTACTATATGCTATTGTATTCTGTAATTCATTAACACAATCGCAAGTTTTATATGTTATGGTTACAGGAACATAAATAAATTTATTGTTAACATTACTATAATCTATATTATAATTAAAACTATTGTCCAACCAATCTTCAACTTCTTTAGTACATTCATTATACCAAAATCTATTTAAATAACTATTTAAAGGTTTTGCTGAATTAGGTACAGCACTATCTAAATTAAACGTTTTATTTTTTAATTTTGGATAATAAGCATCTTTAAGCAATTCTCCTTCATGTCTTAAATCTACATTTACATCACTTTCTACTACACAATGTATTAATGTTTTTAAAGTTTTAGGTTGAAATTCTTCACCGTCATAATATTCATTCTGATTAGTTCCATCATAGTCTGCAGTACTTAATCTACTTGTTCTTCTATAAGACCAATAATTTATAAAACTATCTCCATAAATACCTTTTATTTCATATTTTTGATTAACATCTATATTATTTATGCTTCTTCTTAAACCTGTATCTATATATAAACTTGTTTCTACTCTTCCATATTGGTCGCATATATTTCTTTTTATAGCTACATAATGAGCAGCAGAACTACCCATTTTGTTTAATCTTTCTCTGGGAGGATTTCCATCAGGAGAAGGTAAATTAAGTATAAATTCAGTTTTCCAAAAAGAAGTGTCGCTATCATTTAATACATCATTACCTAAAAATCCTGTAAATGGAGTTCCTTCAAAGTCAGGATAGTTATTAACTAATCTTAAATGATCGTCAAGTTTATCGTTCTCTAATTCAAGATAAACACTACTTTCTCTCCATCTATTGTCCAAAGGATAAGTTATAGTAGATATATTTTCAGTAAACATATTTCCATAAGCATACATTAATCCCTTTAATTTTCTATTTATTTGAAAATTATTATTATTAGGATCAGGATTCTTACTAATAGTTTTTTGATTTATATTTATATTTTGTCTTCGTCCCCATGATTGAGCATCATCACAAAAATCTTCGTTGTCCCAATCATCTCTATCTCCATATACATCTCCTCGTCCATAAAACTCCCAATCTATTTTTATGTAATCTCCTCCTAATTCAGGTAATGTATAAGAAGTGTCAGGAGACATAAAAGTATAAGCACCTATAATTCTTTTATCTGAAGCAGTACTATAAAAAGGTTCTACATGTTGTGCTCCTCCTCCTGGATAAGACCAATATTCATAACTATTTACAGCATGTTTAGGTATAACATATAAAGCATTGTTTTTATCATCATCCATCATAGTGCCATGTAAAATTCCTTTAGCTACAACACTTTTATTAGTAATTGTTCTCTCTACATAAACTATTCTAAATCCTTTAATCATTTCAGGAGCAATATCATCAGGAGGTTGTATATTCGTAAAATTTAAACCTACAGGATATACATAAGTATCCATATATGGAGTTCCAACTGTAGCTATATTTTCAGTTTCCTTGGGTTCCACATAAGCTAAATTAGTTCCACCAACTGTATAATGAGGCTCTGTAGTACTATCTGGCATTCTATGATGTCTTATATATTGACCAACAATATTACCTAATTCATCTGTTTCTGTAGGGTACATATATTCTCCATTACAATCTTTTATTAAAGGATACCTTTCGCAACTTTGATGATAAGCTAATTCACCCTCACTATATACACAATTTTCTAAATATAATACATCACAATCTTGTGTAATAGGCAATAAACTATCTGAATTATAACAACCTGTCCATTTAATATAAGTAGCTGTTTCTTCTGCTATTGTCCAACCACTTGCACTTAAATCTACAAAAGGCAATGTATATATATAATATTCAGGTAAATAATTTGTAAATGCTTCTACTTGACCATCAGGACAACTTCCTTGAGAACCCCAAGCTGTTGAATTACATATTGAAGTATCACAATTGCCTAAACAACCTTCGTCACTACATGGAACATCTTCTCCATAAGTAACACAACCACTACATATACCAGATTCAGATATATCAAATAAAGGAGTATTTAAAGGTATAGTACCATAACAACCTGTAAAATTAGTTCTTATTGCTGTATTTCTATTTTTCCATTTAACTAAATCACAATCTATTATATTAGCATCATTTTCTAAAATAAAATCATCACATAATGGATTTCCTTCTATATCAGTATCTACTTGATTATTATTATCATCTACTCTATAATCAAAACATTGCATAGGTCTACCAGGCAAATGAAAAGCTCTACTAAAACTTCCATCACAAAATTCCCAAACTATAGCTAATGAATAAGCTTCATCTCGCATCCAAGACTTATGAGAATAAGTATAAGAAGGATTTTTGTAAGCATATGGATAAACATCTATTCTAATTTTTTCAGTAAAATAATTTACTTTTATATTATTAGCATATTTCTGATAATTAATATTTTTAACAGTTGTTAAATTTCCTAATATTAATCTATTGTCTTTAATTACTAAATCTTTAGCCTTTAAATAAGATGCTTTAGTAACTATAATTTCTGCTAAAGGAATATCTATATCTTGCTCACTATCTCCATTATATACAAAAATTAAATTGTTTTCAGTATAGTTTAAAGTACTTATTAATTTAACATTTACAATTTGATCTATAGTTTGTATAACTGCTATTTTCATAAGATTATATCTTGCAGGTAAATTACTTATAGTCAATTTAATAGATTTATTAGTAAGTGTGCCTGCTGCAGCTCCATCTATTCTCCAAAAAGGATCAGTTAAACTATCGTCAAAAATAGATATTGGATTATTTATAAAATACCAATTAGTATATAATGGACTATTATTATCTACAGATGTTCCTAAAGATGCTGCAAATTGATAAGTTCCTGTTCTTATTTGTCCTCCTGTATTTAAAACTTGTACATTATTAAATACAGGAATTATATTACAATTCATCAAAGATAATTGATTACAATCAGTAATTAATTCATCAGAATCTATATTATAATAACGAATTACATTATTAAAATCTGTCCAATATATTATTTTTTGATTACAATCATTAAGAGCTGTATAAGCTGCTTGTATTTGATTATTAATATTAAAATTTAAACAATCCAAATTTAGCAAAACTTCATAAGAACAAGTATCTGTATTTAATCTTATAATTGTATTATTGTCGAGAAACAGTATAAAAATATTATATTCTATATATAAAGAACCTATAATATTTCCTTCTAACTCTACACAAAGGTCATTACTTAAATCATTAGTTAGAAATTGTAAATTATCTCTACTTACAGCATTTAAAGCATAAGGATATTCTCCTTCTGATAAACTATCTATTTTAAAGTCAGTATTTAGTCCTTTAAAAGATATGGAGGGATTATATTCTATAGGCATTAGTAATAACCATAATAACTATTAAATTTATTATCGTTAGGTAATAATGTATTTATATTTTTATAAGCCATATATTGTTGCTCCATATTAGGAAATTTAGCTTTACCTCTTAATGACATTAATGCTGTCTGAAACTCTTCTTCCATTACTTTAACTGTACCTGTTCTTAACATTAAATTACTAAAATTAGGATCTATACCACTATATACTTTCCAACTAAGTGTTTTGTAAAAATAATATTTCTCACAAGCCTGTAAAACTAATTCATCATTAACTATATATGGATAACCATCATCGTCAGTTGGTGTCTTTAAAAAAGACATTAATAATTGTCCTTTTTTAAAAGAAGTTTCTATAAACTCTGGATTTACAATATAAGATTCGTTATTGCTTAAACTATATTGATTGTTTAAATCTTTATTAACTAAGTATAGTCCAAAATTATTTACAGAAGGATATATTGGTTTAAAACCTTGATGTCTTTCTTGCCCGTCTAATATAGATATAACGGGCATATAACTTTTTCTTTCATAAAATTGTCTGTCCACAATAATTTTACAACAATTATCGCTACTACAATCTCCTGAATTTTGTATATTTATTTTATAATTAGTAGGAGTAGTTACATACTCACAACTATCTTGCGAACAATTTTTACTTAAAGTATAATTATGATTTAAGCTATAAGAAGTTTGCACTATTCTTTTTAATCCTTCTGGGATTTCTCCTTTATAATTAGTTATATCTATTAATTCAACCGAATGTTGCATAACTTCTTTTATATTAATAAGTTTTAAACATTGACCTATTAAGTTTATAGCAGTTATTTTGTTAAAATCTTCTTTAACATAAGGATTTAATTTAATCCTTGATATTACAGTATTTATAGAAATATATCCTTGGTCTAACATTTATTAATTAATTAATGTAACATATTTTTGTTTGTTAATTTTCATATTATCTTCAAATTCTCTTGCCCAAGCTCTTCTTAACCTAAATGACATTATTTTTTTATTCTTTAACTTAGTTTCTCTTTTGTCCCAATGAAGTTTTATATAATCATTAATATGAGTTTCAAAATTCTTTCTATAATTAAACATATAAAATTTTCCTAAGTTTCCATATCCTTTATAGTATCCTCCATTTTCTATTAAATCTTCTACTATTTCTTTGTAATAAACATTTACAATGTCATTAAACTCTTTTTTGTTAACTGAATATTTTCTTTTTAAGTTATTAACACGAGAATATTCTTTAAAAATATCTTTGGTTCTAATAAATATATCACTATATTTTTTAGTCTTAACAATTATTTTAGTTGAATCTAAAAACTTCTTTTTTAATTTAGCATATATATCTTTATAAACATAACAAGACCCACAATATTGTAAACCTCTTAAAGAAACATAAGAAATATTACTTCTTATTGTTCCTATATTTTTTTTATTTCTAAAAAATGTTCTATTAACATATCTTGATAATTGTCCTAAGCTTCTAAATTCATCTTTAACTTTATAAGTAATACAGTCTATTTGTAAAACTTTTCTAGCTTGACTCTCCTTTATCTTGCTGTTTGTTTTTACTTCTGTTTTGGTCTGTTTGATCATCTTTCGAATTATTAGTATCATCTAATCTTTTTATTAAGAAATAATTATATACGTTTCTAATCAAAGTGTCTATTAAAGTTCTTGTCAATTCTTTATCTATATTAAATTCAGTTTCAAACGCTGTGCATTTAACATCATTAGGAGTTTCTTCACAATCATTTAATTTCATAAATTCATTAACATCTAAAGGATTTTCAAATATAGCTTTTAATCTTATTCTTTTTAAATTGTCAAATTTTTTAGTGGTATATATCCACAAATATTTATTTTCAATAAAATATTCATTAGCAGTTTTACCATATTCCCTAAACTCTTTATCTTCTTGTTCAGCTAAAGAACTTTCATTAAATTTAATTTTACCATCTACAGTTCTAACGTAATCTATAAATTCACCATAGCTTGTAGCTAAAAAGGTAGGTAATTGATACTTACTTCTCTTAACTGTGCATCCTTTTACAGGAACACAAGGACAATTTGCAGCATCTACGTCTATTAATTCAATACAATTGATAACAGTAAAATTATTATCACTAATATTAAAACCGTTTAATTGGTAAATTTTAGCATATAGTAATGCGCTTCTAATAGTTAAAGCTTCTTGATAAATTAATCTATCGCTAAGCTTATAATTAGAATTCTTAGTACCTGTATTAAAATAAGCTTGAATTGTTGATGTTAAATCTCCTACTAACATTATAAATTATCTATTATAATAAGTGAATTTATATTTGATGAATGTTTCATAATATTGTCAAAAGCTAACTTACTACTCACACCATATACAGTTTTTGTTATTTCTATTTTAGAGACAGGCAATATACATCCTTCAATATCTTTATAACTATTTCCTTTATGTATTAATATTCCTCCTCTATTAGGAACATTTAAAACATGTAAGACTTCTTTAAATTTAGGAGAATTAATTAGTTCTAATTTATATAGCCCTTTAGGTATACAGCTTATATTTTTTTGATTGCTTTTCCAAGCAAGTTCAATAGTATTACAACTAAAAACATTTAATATAGTATTAAATAACCTAAAAGAAGATTTACCTATTTCTTCATAAGTATATTCTTTAGAAGTTAAAATTAATTTTCCAACAGTAGTTTCTTTATCAGCATAATATCTATATATTATTAATTGCATCTATTTTAAATATTTTAATTTATATAAAGTTGTAGCTATTAAGCTTATTATTTCGTCTAATAAATTTAATAAATGAGTGTCTTCTTCACTAAATACATTTAGTTTATTTTCCTTTAAAAACATCATTAAATCAGACAAATAAACTATAGCTGTTTGTATATTAGCAGATGTTAATTTAGGATTATCTGATAAATTAATAATAGGTTCTAAATTATAATTAACATAAATCATATCATGTGTACCTTGACATTGCTCTATTAAAGAATCATTTAATCCAGCTAAGCTACTATAAAAGTCTCCAAGTGCTAAATGTGGAGCTAAATCCTGTATTTGTAAATGAAATATGTGAGTTTGTATTTCACTGTGTAATAATTTACTTAAATATATATCTTTCATTTTATTGTATTAGTGTTTGTAGTTGTTCAACAAGTTTTGTTAAAAAACATATCTTTTTTCCCATTAATTCCATATATGTTAATAAAGAACCTGAAAATATAGTATTAGAAGGAGCACAACTAAAAAAGGTTGCAAAACTTCCATCTACGCAATTATCTATATTTATAACACTATTTAAATAAATAAGTTGACCACTAACAGTTACATATAAATCTGTTATTACTGTGACAGGTAAATCTAAATTATTAAAACTTGTTATAAAAGGAGTATAAGTTCCTGATATATTTATAATATCTAATACTCCTGTAGTATTAATAACTTTAATTTGTCCTACCCAAGTAGTTATGTCATTTGACAATAATACATCTTCAAAGTTTTGTTCAAAGTTTAAACCTGTAGCAGTTTCTGTTAAAGTATAAGTAAAATTAGTGTTAGGAACACAATTAGAACTTGTATCTATACAAGGAGAATTAACTGTTATTTGTATAGCAGAAGCATTTACTTGATAGTTATTTAAAGTTTGAACTTTATTAGTTATAGCATTTTCAAACTCAACTAAATTATGATATTCATTTAATCCTAAATAACTTAATTTATTAGGAACTTTAACACAATGTCCATAAACTATATCATCATAGCACTTTTCATCAGTACCGCAATCTTTACATGCCATTTTATTAATATTTAATTTTAATTATTTGTTATGGATTTGCATCTTCAAGAGTAAAATAATAATAAGGAACTTGAGAACTTATAAAAGTATTAGGCAATCCTATAACTACTAATAAATCATCATCTTCAGCATCTATATTAGCGCAATTTGCAAATACCCTTGTTATATTTATTTGTAAGTCGTCTGACGGATCCCAATCAACTAACAATTCTACATCATAACCAATAAATGATAAAGAAGGGGCATCTTCTATAGATGGAGTTATAGTTACAGTGCTTCCTGTAGCTATTAATGATGTACTATCTCCAACAAAGGTTACAAGCATAGATAAATTTGAAAAATGATATATTAAAGGATTATTTAACCAAACAGTAAATGTTGTTCCAGAAGGTATTATTAAAGGATTAGTTATATAATCATCTTGTGAACTCCAATTTCGCAAAGTTATAGTTGATGTAAACTCATCAGCATCACAATCGTAAAAAGTAGTAGTATTTAATGGATCATTAATAAAAGCTAACATTTCATAATTAAATGGTTGATTTATATATAAATTAAAAAAACAATTATTTTCTGAATTTCTAATATATATCATATATCTACTTGATGCTGTATATTCATCTTGATACTCTGCTACTATATCTCCTATTGTAAGTTCATATATTTCATCTGTTAACTGTAGTACGCTATAAGAACTGGCAGTAACTAATACATGATTACTTGTATCTGATACAGTTATTCCTGATGGTATTCTGTAAACTTCTAATACATTAAAATCTACAAATTGATAAGCTGTTACTCCTGGAGTAATTTCAAATGTATCAAATTCACAAGCAAATTCATTTGTGTAAAAGAATCCAGTAGGATTAATATTAAATGTTATAGTTAACACACCATCATCAAACAATGTTCCAGAAGGAGTAACATTATCTGGATAAAAGTATGTAGGAGCTGTAGGATTAATATAATCAATAGTATAATCAATATTTTCTTCTCCTATTAAGCATACACATTCAGAAGAAGTTAAACAATCTCCAATTTGAATTTCATCTAAGTCATAACAATCGCAATTTTCTGCTCTTGTTATTGAATAAAAAATAGTATCTGACATTAGGTAGTTAACGTTATTATAATAGGATCGATGTTTATATCGTTTGTAGTTACTGTTAATATAACAGTTTGACCTGGACAAGTAGTCGTATTATGAGCTACTGCAAATCTAAATTGTTGATTTGTTAATATATCTGTATTTGTAGTAAATAGAGTTCCTGCTCCATTAATAACTCCATTAAATGAACCTGCAAAATTAGTTGCACCTCCTAATCCACTCCAACTTAAATTGAAAACTGTACCACTTGGTATAGTAAAAGGTGAAGTGTTTATTATTCTGGCTATAAAAGATGACCTCATAACGTTACAAGTTACAGTAGAAGTTGAAGTATCAAAAGTATATCTTAATAAAGAAGGTCTACAACTATTAGTATAAGTTACTTCTCTTGTAAAATAAATTTCTCCACTAACTGAATTTATAACACAGTCTCCTGCTGTATATTCATTCCAATTTAACAAATCAGGGTCTGTATTATCATAATTCCAATAAATAGTATCAGAACTTACATTAGTAACTGGTCCTATTGGATAAGCACTAAAACAAGAACAACATACAAAATCTTCATATATATTATTTCTTATATAATTACAAGTAACATTAGCTCCTAAAGAAAATCCATTGTTAGGTGATAATATATCATCTGGCACAGCTAAGTTAACTGTTTTTATTAATACACTAATTTCAGAATCACAACAAGGACCTATTGCATACAATATACCTTTTTTAAGTAATGAATCATAATTAACAACTAATAAAACTCCTGTTTCTGCATAAACTCTATCTCTAAATATTTCAAATAAATAATAGTTAATATCATCTGGAAACATAGGTACTGCTGTATAGCCTGTAGGTGGAATAACTGTTTCAGGTATAAATGGAATATCATTTATAATTACATATTGTAAATTATCATATTCATTGAATCCTTGAGTAAAAGGAGATGCCATAAACACACTTTGACCACATTCTTCACATTCTATAACTAAATCAGGATTATTGCTACACTCATCTACGCAAGCTGACCTATCTATATCATAAGTTCTAAAACAATCATTATCATTGCTAACAACTAATGTTAATCCAGTAGGATTTAATCCATCTAAATCACAAAAGAAAGTTTGAGGATTAGTGTCCATCAAAGTTCCTGATACTGATAAGTTAACACACTCTTCACAACTATAATATAATAAATTGTCTGGACTTAATATTTCAAAAGAAATTATATTAGTTTTACAATCAAAAGAAACATTATCTATTGTAATATCTTGAGGAGGAATAACTATAGTTTCTGTACAGCCTGAGTTATTAGTAATAGTTATTGTTATTGGTAAATTGTCATAAAGCAAACAAGTATAATTATAATTTGTAGTTGGAGGTGTAGCCGATTCATAATAAACAGTTGTTTCAGAACAACCACTAACATTTATTACATAAGATAATGATAAGTCAGAATATAATTCTATATCCACACTTAAAACATCATTTTCTAAATCACAAGTTATATTAGTAGATTCTATTGTAAATCCATAAGGAAAATCTACTTCTGGATTATTGCAAAGAAAATCTGTATAATCTATAACTTGAGTACAATCTTCAGCACCGCCTGAAACAGTAAATGTTATTTGTACTTCTGATGTTGCCCAATTTGTAACAAAATCATAATTATATGTTCCTGTTGGATTTATAGGTGAATTTGGTGCCTCGCAATTAAATCCTGATGTTATTCCTGGAATACTTACATCAAATACTCCTAATTCATTTACAAATATAAAGTCAGAGTCTATTACTACACTAAAAGGAGCAAAACTTGCATTTAAAGAAACTATATCAGCTATCCATGTATATCCTAATCCTGAAAAAGTTTCATTTATTTTAAAGCCCATTGACATAGGATAAACACTTGCACCTGTAACAGTATCACAAAAATATGGTTGAATAGTTAAAGTTGGTAAACAACAATCAGGAACAACACTTACTTCTGCACTACAATTTGTATTATTATTAGTTAATATAAAATTATATGAAGTGTTAGCTATAATATTATTATCATCTTGGTCTATTTCATAAGGTAATAATATATTTAAATATTGTTGTAAATTATTTTCATGGTCATAGTACTCTAAGTTATAAGTACTTCCACTATTAAACTCTTCATCTATTAATATATTGTATTGACCGTTATAATCACCATCTTCTTCTTGACAAATTAGTTCTATTTCAGGATTTATGAAACATTCGTTTCCACATTCAGTACAATCTGTATAAAGAGTTATAGTAACGCTATGTAATATATCACAAGTTCCATATGTATCTCCACCGCTAAATCCTACTATTTCTAAAACCCAATCTAAAGGATTAGTAGTGACTCCTATTAAGCTCACATCATAAGTAGTATTTAATACTCCGCTTGGAGCATAACTATCTGCAGGATATATTAATTCATAATTATTTTGATAATAAAAATCTACAACTCCTGTTATAACTACAGGTATTGTTCCTGCTGCGAAACTATCATAATCAATTAATACACCATTTTTAGTATTATCTAAATATAAAGGTGCATAATAAGTTCCTGTATCTAGTCCTATTCCAAAACCTTTTCCGCTCGGCTCACTAACTATATCAATAGTGGCTTTAGTAAAATTAACACAATCAGGCAATGAAGGAAAATTAAATTTTAGCTTTAAAGTACCATATTCCTGTACAGTTTGATCATCATCTATATTATAAGTTGTACACGCTTGAATAGCAGAAGCATTATATAATATTCCATATATATCTAAAGGCTCTGATATTACAGTTGAACCTGTTGGGTCTAAAGGAGGATCAACAACCATTATATCGAAAGAAACAATGTTAGGTGTAACTATATAATCATTTTCACATAAAACTACACATTCAGTTATACATTCCCCTGTAGTAGAAAACAATCCATTTAAAACCACTACATTACATTCTTCACAATTATATCCTATATTACAGTCAGAAGGACTATCTCCACAAGTTAAATTAATAATAGGTTTAACAGTTAAATAACTAGTATTTCTAACAGGTTTAATTAGTCCACTTGGATACTTCTCTGTAGTTGATACAAAATATTTATAATATAAACTTTGATTTACTAAACTACTATCTGGCAATAATTCTGGAGCAAATATTAACGATGTTTGATTATACTGAAATAAAACTAATGGATCTTCTCCTAAAGCACTTAATTGATTATTTATAGAAACAATATAACTATTTAATCTGCAATTCCAAGCATCTAATAATTTTTCTGCAATTTTATCGTGTAAACTATTATATAAAACTGATTGCCCTGTACCTAATCCACAAGTAGACAAATCTGTATAACAATCTGTTCCTGTAGCCACTGTAGAGCAAGCGGCAGACATTATTTCATCTGTACAAGTTCCTAAAGATAATTCATAAGCAGCTTGACAAACAATAGCTTTCATATCTATTCCTCCAGCAGCTAACAAAGTAAAATCATAGAAAGTATTATTAACTTCTACTCCTGTCCACTCATAATCTAAATATGATTGAGAAGTAGGACTATTCCATAATGAATTATTAAATCCTGATGAATACCAAAATCCAACATAACAATCTTCACTTACACAAACACTTGTAACTGTTGTAACACACCCTAATATATCTATTTCCATATTAGTAATAAGTAAATCGTGGCAACTATTAAAGAAGTATTGATTACCTATAATATAAACACTACTTCCTGTTACTCCTACAACATTATAATTTGTAAAATTAGTTTCAATATTAATGTCATAAGGTATTCCACCATTGTTAACATTAATATTATATCCTATAATTTGCTCATTTCCATTTTCACAAGATTGACAGTTAATTCCGTAAATATTATCTTCACAAGCAATTGGTAAAACATTATATTCTAAAGCACAACAATAAGTGTCTATATCTGTTGTTGCAATACAATCATTAGAATCTATAACTGTAATTTCTAAATTTATGTCAGGATTGTAATTTAATATTTCAGTTACAACTACATTATTTGCATAAGTAAAATCAACAGAAACTTCATTAATAATGACAGTAGTAATATTACCTAAGTTACCTGTTGTATTAATAGTTATTATATAATTTCCAAAAGTTTCACACTCTATACTTGCTTCTATTGCTAAATTACAACCTGTAGGAAATATTAATGGTTCACAGTGTTGAATACAACAAGGGTCTCCACTTACGGTACTTCCTAAAGCATTAGTTTGATAACATATTTGAGCATTATTAACATCAGTAACTAAAATTCTTATTTCTGAACCATTATACCATATTAATTCTGCTCCTTCAAAAGTAAATCCGCAAACGCAATCTTCACAGTTACTATCATTAGCAGTTAAATTATCACATATTGGAATATCAACATAAAATTCAGCTACATTATCTCCTGTACCTGTCATATATGTAGAAGATAAATAAGGAACACCTCCACATCTACTACAATCATAAGGAGTAGGTTCTTGTAAAGAGTGTAACAATTGACAATCTGTAAATACTACTTCATTAAAAGACCCATTATCATATAATATATCTGCCGCTAAAGTCCATATATTAGTAGAAGTGTCAAAATTTTGAGCAATATCTATAAAATATTCTTCACAATTTTTAGTTCCAAAACATTCACATTCATATTCATATTCACAAGTAGATATTTCACAATCATTAATTTCATTATAAACTTCTGCCACAATAGAAATAATATCCCCTTCAAATTGAGGTGCTCCAGGACAATCTATTACTAATATTGTAGGAGATGTATATAAAACTATATCAGGATCACTTACTATCCAATTAGAAACTAACCAATCTATACCTGTTAAGCTTTCTACGGTAAATATTTCTCTACATAAAAATACTCCTCCTACTTCAAAGTTTTCTTCATTATAATCTAATCCTCCTGATACAAATTCTAATCTGTACCAAACCATTCTACCTGCAACTTCTAATTGAATTAATACATAATTATTGTCAAAATAATCAGTATAAAATTTTAAAGTTCCATCTGGACTAACTTCAATTGCAGTTCCTCCATTCATATCATAAGTTGTAGATATATCCACCCAACCATTTATATAATTGTCAAGATTTACTTGCCATGTTGTATTTAAAGGACTGAATAAAAATATTTCTAAACCTAATGAAGGAATTATTTCAAAATAATTTCCATTAACATCTTCTACATAATTATAAGCAAGTGTTAAATCATTTTCATTGTGCACTAAATAAGCATCACAATCTACTTGTAATAAATTACAAGGGTCTTGACATGTTCCACTTACACACTCACAACCTATAGGACAATCTTCCGTTGTATCACAACTCACACTGTTACAAGGCACACATTGAATA
>CALMTA010000026.1 GCA_937872505.1 uncultured Neisseriaceae bacterium
CTGAACAAGAATATCTACTTAGTGTACCAAAAATAACGGCTGGTGAAATACAAAAAATTAATGGTGATGCAAAAAGAAAACTTAACGCATTAGAATTTGACGCTGGACAACAACGTGTTGCCATTATAAAAAAGAATGCAGAGGAAGAAAAAGCAGTAACAGAACAACTTAGGAACGAAATTGATAAAACAAATAGTAAGGATGCACAAAAAGACCTTATAACCAAAAACACAAATGAACCATATTTAAAATTTGCAGAAACAAACGCATTAGAGTATAAAATTGACATAGAAAATCTAAACAAATCCCTACAACAAAAGAAAATATCTATAAAAAAATACAATGAAGAAAAAGCTAAAATTGATGAAAAATATGAAGAACGTAGCCTAAGCAACCAAATTGAAAACAACAAAGCGCTTATAAATAATTTACAAGGCAAAGGTATAGATGTATCAGAATTGTTAAAAAAACAAGCAGATTTGGAAATGATGTTTAGTGATTTAACCACTAAACACTTTATAGAAAATGAAGAAAAAAAAGCAGCTAAACGTAAAGAAATACAAGATAAAAGTATAGAGCTATTTAATGAAGTAGCTAAACTATTCGAAACAGCTGTTTTAGCTGGGTATGATAGAGAAAAAAACGAGATTCAAGACCAGATTAATGCAAGAGAAGAACAAAAAACAAAAGAAATTGAAGCTGTAAATGCAGAGGGTATTTCAGCAGAAGAAAAGGCCAATAAAATAGCCATTATAAATGCAAGAGCCCAAGCACAAAAAGAACAATTAGAGCGTAGGCAACGACAAATAGACTTAGAAAGGGCAAGATTTGAAAGATCATTCAATATAGGACAAATAATAGCCAAAACAGCCTTAGGTGTAGTTGGTCAATTATCTTATGGGAATTTTATTACAGCTGCAATAATAGCTGCAATAGGTGCAGTACAATTAGCAACCGTATTAGCACAACCATTACCAAAATTTGCAAAAGGAACAAAAGACAGTGGTGAAGCAGGGTTTAAAATTGTTGGGGAAGAAGGTGTAGAACTAATAGAAACAAAAGATGGTAAAAAATTCTTAACGCCTGATGTGCCTACTATTACCTATTTGCCGGAACATACAAAAGTTACCCCAAATAATGAGCTAATGCTACAACAAGCACGTGAAACAGCTTTATACAACTCATTAAAACCTATAGAGTACAATGTAAATAATACACAGCAACAATTACAAATAGAAAAACTAGAAAATTTAATGCAACAAACTGTTTCTGCTATAAAAAGCAAGCCAGTTGCACATATTACTAATACTTGGAAAGGTGTAGAAACAAGTTATCAGGGTGTAAACGGATGGACAAAATATATTAATACATACATAAATAAATAGTTAATGAATCAAAAAGAATTTACATACTCTTTAACCAATAAGGCAGGCTTATTTTACTATGTAGATAACAACATAGTAAAAACAACGCCCACTCCTACCCCATTACAATACTCACCAGACGGGTGGAAAGATCAACTAGTAAACTATGCTCGTAACGAAACCTATTATGGCATATTTAGAAGCTACACCATACCCCTACAATTTGTATTTGATGGAGCTCAAATACTTAGAAGCAGATTGTATGTATACGGAATGGAAGATGTTGTAAATCTAGTCATCAATCGGTTAAATTATGATACTGGTCAATACGATTTATTCTATACAGGGGAGATAGACTTTTCAAAATTTGAGGATAGCATAGATGTTTTTAAAGTTAATGTAATAGAAGGTGGGTTATCTAAATATGTAAAGGCTTATGAAAATGTTAATCAAGAAATAGCATTAAATAAGGACTTTATTAAGGTTAAGATGGATGGGATTAGTTTACAACAATCTGCTCAATATGTTGTGACAAATGGAGCTACAGACAACAACGGGAATCACACTGTACAAATGACCTTAACTGGTACTGAATCTACAGATAATCTAGGAGCAAAAACAGAAAATAGATTAAAATTAAAAAATCTTCCGCAAAACGCAGATATGTTTGCTTCAAAAAATTATTTTTTAAAGACAGGAAACTCAATTGTAAATGCTATTGTCGAATATGATATAACACTTACAATTACATTATCAGTCGGTATACCTCCTAATCCTGCTGTTCAGTATTTTCTAACATTGAGAACTTTTGATACTTCCGGTATAGTAACTGGTATTTTATTAGAACAAGTTAATGGTCCTTATTTGTTATACCAAAAACATAGATTTGTTGGAACAAAATCTATAAGCATCAATGCTAATCATGAAGTATATCTTTTTTCAGGGATAAATATAATAGGTCCTAGTGCAGACGAGGCTGTGTTTTTTGAATATGACGATAGTGTAAATAATTTTTTTAATATAAAATACAATTATCGTTTTAAAACAACCACCATAAAAGCAAAAAAAGCATTATCAGTAGGCAATGAATTAATCAAAAAAATAGCTGATAATACACATAGTTTAGAATCCAACATACTTAAAAACACCACTATTGCTATTAGTTGCGGAGACGCTATAAGAGGCATTGAAAATCCAATTGTAAAAACAAACTTTAAAGACTTTTTTACATCATTTAATAGGAATTTAGAAATAGCAGGCTCTATAAACAACAAAAAATTTATTATAGAAGCTAAAAAAACAGCCTATAATAACACATTATTATACGATTTGGGTGAAATTAAAGACGCAAAATTTGATTTTTACGAACAACTATTAGCCAATTCCATAAAACTTGGATACGCTAACCAAGATTATGACGGCTTAAACGGAAGAGATGAATTTAACAATACAAGCGAATTTAAAGCCCCCATTACAAGAGTTAATAAATTATATGACCTAACTGCACCATATAGAGCAGATATGTTTGGTGTTGAGTTTACACGTATTAACTTACAAGGAAAAACAACCACAGACAACAACAGCGATAACGATGTATTCATGCTAGATGTAGAGTATGACTTTACAGATGCCGATGGCATAGAAAACTATAAACTAAGAAGGCCAGCCTTTACATCCATAACAGGGTTAATAGACCCAACAGGCGCATTTAATCTTGATTTATCGCCTAAAAGAATATTCAATAAACATGGCGCTTGGATAAGAGGAATGATGTGGCCATTAACCACAGAAAAAATAACCTTTCAAACCACAGACAAAAACCCTTTACTAAAAACAGTACAAGGCGGAGTAACCATACAAGAAAATGCAGATGTAGTCATTAGCGACTTAGAACCAAATTACTGGATACCCATAACCGTAAAATTTGAAACAATAGTGCCAGAGAATTTAGTGGACAATGGACGCTATTACTAAGTGCCGATAACAATACAAACAAATTGATACATGGCTAGTAATAAAGTATACCTACCCTACCTAAATGATATTAAACTAGTTCAACAAAACTACGTTTTGTCAGATAAATACCATATTGCTCATTTTGATGAATCATTGTTTGCAGAACAGATATACGATTTTCAGGAAGAAAAAAAATACTATCAAAAATTTCAAACAAACGATAAAATTTATTTTCAAGTTATTAGCGATTTTGGATTGGTAAATGCAAGATTAATTAATTGCGAAGAAGAAATTATTGTAACAGGAACGGTAGCGCCTAT
>CALMTA010000027.1 GCA_937872505.1 uncultured Neisseriaceae bacterium
ATTTCTAGAAATTTAGCAGAAGACATAAAAATTAATTATGGGTCATGTGCGTATATTGATGTAAATCATAAACTTAGGGAAAATATATCAGTTACTGACCATAGGGGGTTAAATATAATAATTTCCCGTAAATTATTAATTGATATAATAAATGAACGACTAAGAGAAATTTTTCAATTTGTGAAAACTGAAATTCATAAACAAAAAATATATGATATAATAAGTTCTGGCATGGTTATAACTGGAGGGACGGCGTTACTTCCGAGTATTGAAGAAAATGCTAGACAATATTTTAATATGCCAGTTAGAATTGGAGTGCCATTATATAATGGGAACTTTTCTGATTTAATAACATCGCCCAAGTATGCAACTTCACTAGGGGCTTTATATTTTGCTAAAGAATATATGGCAGAAGAAATTAAAGCGCAAAATACTCCAAATTATATTGGAAATATAAAAAAGATAATGAACAGATTATTTACAAAATCTCAAAAATAATAATAAGGATAAATCATGGATAAAATATCAAATCCTATACAAGAAAACTTTGATATGCAAGAAATTATGACTCATGTAGGTGAAGTTATAAAAGTCATAGGTGTAGGTGGTGGCGGATGTAATGCAATAGATAATATGGTGATGAATGGGGTTAAAAATGTAGAATTTATTTGTGCTAATACTGATGCTAAGGCATTAAGTAGAAATAAAGCACATCATTTACTGCAGTTAGGTCATGGTTTAACAAGAGGGTTAGGTGCTGGTAGTCAGCCAGAAGTAGGAAAAAAATCAGCAATGGAAGATAGAGAAAAAATTGCTTCTCTTTTACGTGGAACCGATATGTTATTTATTGCCTCAGGGATGGGGGGCGGAACTGGAACAGGAGCTGCTCCAGTAATTGCCGATATTGCTAAAAGCCTAAATATTTTAACTGTAGGGGTTGTTACTAAGCCTTTTGCTTATGAAGGAGAAAAGCGTCGTAAGATAGCTAATCAAGGAATTGAAGAATTAAAAAAATATGTTGATTCCTTAATAGTTTTGCCTAATGAGAAATTATTATCTGAATTAGGTGAAGAAGTATCTATGAGAGAAGCATTTCTGGCTGCTGATAATATTTTAAAAGGTGCGGTTTTAGGTATTACTGAAGTTATTAAAACACCAGGGGTTATAAGCCTTGATTTTGCTGATGTAAAAACGGTAATGTCTGGTCGTGGTTTAGCTATGATGGGTTCAGCTTCAAGTAGTGGAACTAATAGAGCATCATCTGCTGCAGAAAAAGCAATATTTAGTCCTTTATTAGATGATGTATCATTAGATGGAGCAAAAGGTGTATTAGTTAATATATCTTCAGCACCAGGTTCATTAAAATTAAAAGAATATGAAGAAGTATTGGAACTAATTGAAGCTTATGTTCATGAAGATGCAGACTTTAAAGCAGGAATGGCAGAAATTGAAGACATGGATCCAGAAGAGGTTAGAGTAACAGTTATTGCTACAGGGCTTAATGATTTAAGAGAAATAAATAACGAAAACAGTTTATTTAAAAAAGAAGATACTGAGGAAACTGAGATTGGTATAGCTGGATTTTCTTCTCAGACAGAAGAAACTGCTGATGAGTTTTCTGGATTTAATAAAAATATATTTTCTACACCAGCGTTTTTCAGAAAGAAACGTTCTTGATTTATCAAAGGACAATTGCCAATCCAGTAACTATTACTGGAGTAGGAGTACATTCAGGATGCAGGGTAACGCTCACTCTAAGACCAGCAGTTAAAGATCAGGGAATTATTTTTGTTCGTACTGATTTAGTCAATCTACCAAAAATCAAATGCCATCCCTTTCTAATTAATGATACTAGATTATCATCAACTTTAGTTGATGATAATGGAGTGCGGGTTGCAACGATTGAACACTTGATGTCAGC
Source organism: uncultured Neisseriaceae bacterium (assembly GCA_937872505.1). Lineage (GTDB taxonomy): Bacteria > Pseudomonadota > Gammaproteobacteria > Burkholderiales > UBA11063 > Aquella. The sequence continues at coordinate 1,922 of CALMTA010000027.1, forward strand.
ATTAGCATGTTTTGGAATTGATAATTTAACTATTGAATTGTCAGCTCCAGAAGTTCCAATTATGGACGGCTCTTCAAATTCTTTCTTATTTATTTTAGATCAGGCAAATGTTGTGGAGCAGGATGCACGGAAAAAATATATAAAGATTTTAGAGAAAATTGATCTT
>CALMTA010000028.1 GCA_937872505.1 uncultured Neisseriaceae bacterium
TTATTTCTTTTTTTGGTATAGGAATTATCTCTGATTCAGCAATATATGTACTTAATACTATGCCATTTTTATCAATAACCTTATCCAAGAAATGTGGTCTGATAGCTTTTCCTTCATTTGCAATAATGCTCGTAGCAAAAGCCATTTGTAGAGGCGTATAATGATTAAATCCTTGCCCTATTGCAATTGTTACACTATCTGCTACCTGCCAATTTTTTTGATAAGAATCTTTAGCAAAACGCTTTGCTTTCCAAGCTCTAGAAGGTAATAATCCCAAATTTTCTTGAGGAAGATCAATCCCTGTTTTTTTACCAAAACCAAAATATGGCATAACTTTATCAATTTTATCTATGCCCATATCAACACCTAACTTATAAAAATAAGTATCTGAAGAAACTGTAATGGCTTTATACATATCTATAATCCCTAGCCCTTTAGGATGTGTCATATCTCTAAATTCATGCCAAGAACCAGGAATAACATAAACACCTCTATCATTATAGGGGGTTTCTGGTTTTCTAATATTTAAGTAAAGAGCTGATAATGCCATAAATGGTTTAAAAGTAGATCCTGGAGGATAACTACCTTGAGCTGCACGATTTAATAAAGGATTGCGTAAATCCTGTGTTAATTCATCCCAATCATCTAAACTTATGCCATCAATAAACCAATTTGGATCAAATCCCGGCTTAGAAACAAATGCAAGTACTCCTCCTGTTTGTGGGTCTAAGGCTACAATTGCACCTTTACGATCACCTAATAAATCCCACGCTAATTGTTGCAGTTTATTATCTAATGTTAATTGTAGAGTTTTACCATCTACTGCCTGAGTATTAGCAACCAGCCCTACCTCATTGCCTAAAGCATCAGTTTTGATAATCTTTTTTCCTAACTGTCCTCGTAAAACTTCTTCATAAAATTGCTCTAAACCATTTTTTCCAATATAATCACTCATTACATATTCATTTAATTTACCACTACTATCTAACTTCTTTTTATCTAAATTACTAATTCTACCCACATAACCAATGCTATGTGAATACAAATCTTCAAATGGATAATAACGTTTAATATGTGCAAATACTGATATTTGCGGGAATTCATAAATATGTGCAGTTAAATTAGCAATTTCTAAATCAGATAAATCATCTTTAATAATAACCCAATCATATTTTTTAGAATTTTTAAGCATAGTTAAATATTTTTTTTTATCTAATTCACTAAAAATAAAATATTGAGTTAATTTATTAAATAAATCTTCAGAGTTTTTAAGATCTCTAGGAAGAGCTGCTACTAAATAAGATACTTTATTATCAGCAAGTATAATTCCATTTTTATCAATAATAGTACCTCGAACCGGTAAAGTAGAAACTATTGAAGAATAATTGTTTACTGACTGCTGCAATAAAAAGGTGTGATCAATCAACTGTAAATAAGCAAAACGTAAAAGTAAAATTATAAAAGAGCATGTTACGAAAATGTAGGACGCAATAACTCTAGATTTTGTCATTTAATTTATAATATCCATAGTAGTTTTTATTATTATTTTATTAAATAACCAAAGTATAATTGGTAGTAAAAAAATTACCTCTAATAAATAACTAATTAAACTAAAATGCATTGTACGCGTTATTGCTCCAATAGCCACAAGAAAACACACTGAAATTGAATAATATAAAATAGTAATAAAATTCTTTTGTATAGAATTACACATTTTATAAAAATTTATAAAACGGCTAGTTGTAAAACTTATTAAAACTAGCGAAAGTAAATGACTACCTAAATACCAATGTCCTATTAAATCGGCAACCAAAGAAATAAATATTAAACTACCAATAGTATAAATTTCATTTACTAATATTATTACTAAAATTATACCTAAAATATCAATATATAATATTGTTGTATTGTTTATTATTACTTCTAATATAGCTCCAACAAATATAAAAATTGTTAATCTCAAATTATCAATTATCATGTTTTAATACCAAAACAAATTGTAATTTATTAAAATCTACTGCAGGTTCACATAATGCTGAATTAAATCCATTGTTTTCATAAAATATTTTAATTATTCTAGCAACTGGTAGATCGGCAGGATAAATATTATCAAGACCAGTAGTAACTAATAAATCCCCTTCTTTTATTGTATCATTTTTACTGATATATTTAACTAATAATTTGTTATTCCCTATACCTTGAGCTAACATTTTACTTTTTGTTGTTTGATTTTGCAAATAAATTTTAGAATCTGGATTAGAAATCATTATAATTTGTGAATTATGCGTATTTAATACTCCAATTTGACCAATTACCCCACTATTATTAACTACGGCATTTCCCAAGGAAATACCATCAATACTACCTTTATCTATTAATAATTTTCCATTAACTATATAATTAACATTAATTACAGCTCTTGCAATTTCAATATCAAAATTATTATAAAGATTAGATTGAGATTTTAATTCTTGTAATTCTTTTTCATCTTCTTGTTGATTATTTTGTTGTTTCAACATAATAGCATATTTTTCAATTTGCTGTTTTAGTTGATTATTTTCTTTTTCAAGTTTTTTTTGTTCAATTTTTTGAAGCAAAACTAATTTAGGATAATTCTCTATTCTATAAATTAATAACCAGCTTTGCTTTTGTAAATAAATTGAAGCATAATCTCTTATAGAACTAATAAATGAGTATTTGTCTAATATAATTAAACCAATACTCAAAATAATAAGCCATAATTTAATTCGAACCATTATTATTTGTCACGATTTAAATATAATTGACTTTTAGAAACATGGTCTAGCGCTATCCCGCAACCTTTAGCTACACATAATAATGGTTCTTCAGCTACGTTAACTTTTAAACCAGTTACTTCAGAAATCATTGCATCGATTCCTTTAAGTAGCGCTCCACCTCCAGTTAAAGTAATACCATGTTCCATTAAATCAGCTGATAATTCAGGAGGCGTTAATTCCAACGCTTGCCTTATAGCTGTAACAATTTGATCTAAGGTATCTTTTAAAGATTCCCTAATTTCAACAGAATTAATAATAACTTCATTAGGTAAACCCTGATAAGTACTCCGTCCACGAATTATCATTTCTCCCCCATCAGCCGACTGATGAGCAGAACCTATTTGTTTTTTTATTTCTTCAGCAGTAGTATCCCCAATTAATAAACCATGCTTTGAACGAATGTAATTACTAATAACCTCATCTATTCTATCTCCTGCAATCCTAATAGAATTAGCATAAACTAAACCGCCCAAAGAAATAACACCCACTTCCGTTGTTCCGCCGCCTATATCTACAACCATAGATGCATTTGCTGCTGAAACTGGTAAACCAGCCCCAATTGCTGCTGCCATAGCCTCTTCAACTAACTCTACTCTTCTAGCTCCTGCTGCTAAAGCTGAATCTTTAATCGCTCGTCTTTCTACTTGGGTTGAACCACAAGGAACACAAATTACTATGGTTGGTGGGAAAGAAAAAAATTTCTTCTTTGAATTTACTTTTTTAATAAAATATTTTATCATTTGTTCAGTAACTGTAAAATCTGCTATAACCCCATCTTTCATAGGTCTTATAACTTCAATCTGCCCTGGAGTCTTTCCTAGCATTACTTTTGCATCATGACCAACTGCAATAATTTTCTTACCGTAACCATCTTTATCTTGGGCTAATGCTACCATTGATGGTTCATTTAAAATAACTCCCTTTCCTTGTACATACACAATTGTATTTGCAGTTCCAAGGTCAATTGCTAAATTACTAGCAAAATAATCACATAATTTACTAAACATACTTCCCCCTAATATAAAAATTCTATAGTTAATATTGTATCATTAAATTATTATATAGTATTGATATATTTGTTAATTCTCTTTAAAACTTTTTCAACAGTAAAACCAAAATATTCAAATAAATCTTGGGCTTTTGCCGATTCTCCAAATTTATCTAAGCCTATAATTAACCCCTCTAATCCGACATATTTAAACCAAAAATCTGATACTCCCATCTCAATAGCAATTTTATAAGTCGCATTTGGTAATACTTTTTTCTTATAACTTAATTCCTGTTTATCAAAAATAGAAGTAGAAGGCATTGAGACTAATTGAACCTTTTTATCATTTGCAACTAATTGCTGATAAACTTCAAGTGCCAATTCAACTTCTGAACCTGTGGCAATAATTAATATATCTATCACATCTGCATTTTTACGTAATATGTATCCACCTTTAAAAATATCTAAAATTTGCGAACTATCTCTTTCTATATATTGTAAATTTTGCCTTGAAAAAATCAAGCTTGTAGGTGAATTCAATTGGGATAAAGCACTGCCCCATGCTATCATTGTTTCCACCGTATCACAAGGTCTCCATACTTCCATATTGGGAATTAATCGCAAAGCTGCAAAATGTTCCACTGGCTGATGTGTTGGCCCATCTTCACCTAAACCAATTGAATCATGTGTATAAACAAAAATTGGAGCAATTTTCATAAGTGCTGCTAGGCGCAACGCATTTCTTGCATAATCAGAAAAAGTTAAGAAAGTACCTGCAAATGGTTTAATACCACCATATAAATACATTCCATTTAACATCGCTGACATACCAAACTCTCTAACACCAAAACTATAATAATTTCCAATAAAATCATTATCTTTACCAGCAGTTATAGCAAAACTCCATTTAGTTAAATTTGACCCTGTTAAATCTGCTGAACCACCCACTAATTCTGGAAGATACCTAGCATAATACTCCAAAGCATTTTGTGAGGCTTTACGAGTAGCAATAGACTCCTTCTTCTCAAGAGTTTTTATGATTCCATTATCTATAATTTCCTGCCAATTATCTGGTAAAACTCTATTTTTTCTTCTAGTAAATTCTTGTGCCAAATCAAAATATTCGCTTTGATATTTTTTAAATAATTCCTTCCATTCATCTTCTTTTTCTTGCCCAGTTTTTTTACAATTCATTTCTTCATACACTTTATCTGGAATAAAAAATGGTGGATACGCCCAATTTAATTCTTTTCTAACTAATTCTACTTCAGCAGCTCCTAAAGGAGAACCATGGCATTCTTCCTTGCCTGCTTTATTTGGAGAACCTTTACCAATATTTGTTTTACAAATAATAATAGTTGGTCTTTCCATCTCTTGTTTAGCTCTATTTATTGCATTATCAATTTGTAATATATTATGTCCATCAACATTCGCTATTACTTGCCAATTATATGATTCAAATCTTTTAGCTACATTTTCATTAAACCAACTCTCAACTTCTCCATCAATGGAAATTCCATTATCATCATATAAAACAATTAGTTTATTAAGTTTTAAAGTTCCTGCTAAAGAACAAACTTCATGGGAAATGCCCTCCATTAAGCAACCATCTCCAACAAAAACATATGTATAATGGTCAACTACATTAAAGTTTGGTTTATTAAATTGATCAGCTAAAATTTTTTCTGCTAATGCCATGCCTACAGCATTAGCTAAACCTTGCCCTAATGGTCCTGTAGTAGTTTCAACCCCATCAGTATAACCAAATTCTGGATGACCAGGAGTTTTAGATTTTAACTGTCTAAAATTTTTTAAATCTTCAATCGTTAAATTATATCCTGTTAAATGCAATAAACTGTAAATAAGCATTGAACCATGACCATTACTTAAAATAAATCGATCCCGATTAACCCAATTAGGATTATTAGGATTATGAGTTAAATGTTTTCTCCATAACACTACTCCTATTTCAGCCATTCCCATAGGCATTCCGGGATGCCCAGATTTTGCTCTCTCCACACTATCAACTGAAAGCATTCGTAAAGAATTTGCCAATAATGTATAATCAATCACTTAATTTCTCCATAAATTTTTAATAGAAACATTCAATACTTCAATATTTTATCATGGTTATTATTTTAGAAATAATATAGTTATTGGGAAATGTTAAATTCTTTTAATTTATTTTTTATTTTTCCTATAATGTTAGCTATGCTAATATTCATATTATTGAAGTTGGCGGTTTTATAAGATTATTTGGTAAAATAGTTACTTTATAATCAAAATGAGTAATAATATATGAGCTTAATTGTACAAAAATATGGTGGAACTTCTGTAGGTACTACAGAGCTAATTCTTGAAGTTACTAAAATAATTCAGGAATTTTATTTAAAAGGTAATCAACTTGTAGTTGTTTTTTCTGCCATGATGGGAGAAACAAATAGATTGCTTAATTTAGCAAAAAAAATATCTTTTATTCACCATAAAAGTGAATTAGATATATTAGCATCAACTGGTGAACAAGTAACTATAGCTTTAATTAGTATGGCACTAAAAGATCTTGGATTAAAAGTTAAAAGCTATTGTGGCTGGCAAATTCCTATTATAACTACCAATGATTTTACAAACTCTCGCATAAAAACTATTAATACAAGTAAAATAATTGAAGACTTAAATAATAATTATATTGTAATTATTACTGGATTTCAAGGAGTTACACAAGACGGTGAAATAACTACTTTGGGCCGCGGAGGTTCTGATACTTCTGCTGTTGCTCTAGCTGTAGCATTAAAAGCAAATGAATGCCAAATTTATACCGATGTTGATGGTGTATATAATGCTGACCCTCATAAAATAGCATCTGCTAAAAAAATTGATGTTGTTGATGGTGCATGCATGCTTGAAGCCGCATCTTTAGGCACAAAAATATTGCAAGTTAGAAGCTGTGAATTAGCTTATAGATATAAAACTAATATCAGAATACTATCTACTTTTTCAAAACAAAATTTAGGAACTCTAGTTATGAATGAATCTAATTTAGAAAATTATCCAATAATTAGCATATCAACTGAAGAATATCAAGTCTTAGTTACTATTAAAACTCAAGAAAAGATGAACGAGCTTCTTTCTGATATATATAAAGACATAAATATAGATATGCTAAGCATTAATCAGCATGGCATTATATTTGTTACAAATAAACAATTTGTTAACGAACTAACATCTATTCTTGACAAATATAAAATCAAAGATATAACTATAACTGAAGAACTAATAAAAATATCCTTAATTGGTAGTGGGTTTAGATCAAACCAAAAGCTAAACCAACAAATCTGGCAATTAATAAATGGCGTTGATATATTAGCCACTTCTCATAACGAGATTAGTATATCATTTATAGTTAATTATCACAATGCAAAAAACTTAACTAATATATTTAGTTCTACATTTTGTAACAGTTAAAAAACAAAAGTTTATAGATTTTAATATATCTAAAACTTTTGTTTTTCTTTTTAACCTTTAGTCAGAATGATTAATTCGAGAATTCTTCATAATATTCGAACTCATAGATTGTGATTCTGCCAAATTTTGTCTATGTAGATTAATTCTATTTTGTATATTATAATGAACAGTTAAATTCAATCGAGACAAAATATTGTATACAGTTGACAAAGTACAATCTATATCAAAATCATCTTTAAGTAATTTTTGTATACTCCGTCCCTTTAATTTGCCTACAGATTGCCGTTGCAATGCAAGAATTTTGCTTTTAAATTCATCTTCTCGCTCAACAGGTAATTGCGTTTTACGACCTCTACCTGGTTTATCTTTTAACCCATCTAAGCCAAAATCTCTATATTGACTTATCCAACGATGAACCATTCTACTACTCCTGCCTACGAGTTCTGCAGTTTCTAGAACAGTTTTTCCCGCTTGTAGATAAGATAGTGCAATGTATCTAACCTTTAGAGCTAAATTATCTTCACTTTCAGCCAGTTCTGAAAAATCAGGCTTAGTAAAATTATTAGGTAAATTTACTTTTCTCATATTAACTATACCACAAAAAATGTTATTATAAGCAAAATTTTAATTATACTACTGAATAAAAAGCAGTTATAACTGCTTAGTAAGCATAGGAAGTTGTCATTGTAACAAAAAATCGTCCATTAGTGTTAATAAAATTTAATTCTTGTTTAAAATTGTGGTTTAATTACGACTAATATCACGCAAAAAATCAATATAAATGTAGGGTATTCGTTAAATACCCTAAACCATTTATGTGATTTATTATTACAATCTTTGGCAAAGTCATCAATTATTTTAAAGCAATATAAATGATATATTACTAAAGTACCAACTAAAAATAATTTAATATGTAGCCATGTACCATTAATAGAAAAATATCTTGCGATAATCTCACCCGATATTATTGTTAATAACGCAGATGGGGTCATAATATACCAAAAAAGTTTATGCTCCATTATTTTAAACTGATTTTTAGATAGTTGATTTTTTGTCATACTGTGATAAACAAATAATCTAGGCAAATAAAATAATCCTGCAAACCAAGAAACCATGGCAATAATATGAACTACTTTTAAATAATTATACAAATTATTTATTATTTATACTCCAAAATTTTTAAAAGTTAAATTAATTTTATTGCCTTAATTATAATAATTTGATTATTTTTAATTAAAATGGAATATCATCTACCTTAAGTTCATGACTTTCATTAGAGGCAACAGGATTTATATCAGATAAATTAAACATTGGCATTCCTACATCTTCTACTTTATTTCCATCTTCTTGCTTACTGCTTAAAAACTCTAAATTATTTGCATATAATCTTAAAGAGGCCACTGGCTTATTTTCTTTATTTATATAAGCAGTCGCTGTTGGATATCCTTCTATTAAAACTTTCATACCTTTTTTAATATAAATTTTTGCTAAATCAGCTAATTTACCATTACAACTTACCTCAACCCAATCTGTTTTGGGGTTTTGTTTTGTTCCTACTGATACACCTACCGAAAAAGTTACAAATATATTACCATTTTGATCTGCACGAGATTCAGCATCTTTTCCCACATTCCCTGTAATTATTAGTTTCTTCATTATTTTCCTTTATTTTATAATTTTAACTATATTTAATATAAATATCACCCCCTATTTTAGCATTAGCAATATTCTTAAAGTATAAAATTTGTTTGCTTATATACTAAAATTTAAAAATAGACTATCTAATAGTAAATCATTTTTTTATTTATAAAATAGGTAACATATTCGTTACTTGCTAAACTTTTAAACAATATATAAAAATTACGCACTTTGTATTTAAATCAATAACTTTTATGAAAGACCAAATTATGATAAATTCTTTAACTCAAACAAAAATAACTGATTATTTTAGTAAAAATCCTAAACTATCCACAGATATTTCTAATGACGATAATAACTCTATATTTTCCTTTTTTCCTACTAATGAAAATGAATCGGTAATTACTTTTGCCAACGGTAAAAATGATCATTTATTCTATAAAGATGATGATAATACTAATCTTCTTAAGGAGTTTGCCGAATATAATAAATAAAGAGCTGTTTATTGGAAATTAAATGGATTAATTCCACAAAGAAAAAACAATAATAAGTATTTGGTAAAAATAAATACGTATTTATTTTTAAAATTTCTTTTGCCATATGTGACAATATGGCTTTTGATTATTTTTAGCATAATAGCTTTGGTGATAATCTTCTGCTTTCCAAAAAATACTCATAGGTATTAGCTGGGTAGAAACTTTTATCCCTTGACTTTGTAAAGTTTTTATTACATCCAAAGCAATGCGTTGTTGCTCTTCATTAAAATAAAATATTGCACTTAAATACTGCTCTCCTAAATCTAGGCCCTGCCCATTAATTTGAGTTGGATCATGAATCTCAAAAAAATATTTTATTATTTCTCCATAATTTATTTTCTTTGGATCATAAATAACTCTTATTCCTTCAAGGTGTCCTGTTATATGCCTACATACTTCACTATATGTAGGATTATCTTTATGTCCTCCTATATAACCTACCTCTGTTTTTATAACTCCACTTAACTTTTGAAAAAAATATTCTACTCCCCAAAAACAGCCTGCTGCTAAAATTGCTTCTTCCGTATCTAGCACCTCTAAATTACTGACAAAATCCAATGAAAGAGAATTTACACAAAACCTAGTATTTAATTTAGTAAAACCTTCCCCTGTAAAAACATGACCTAAATGAGCATCACACCTAGCACATACAATTTCAGTTCGTCGCCTATCCTTATCAATTTGCTGTTTTACAGAACCTTCAATTCCTTGGTCGTAGCTAGGCCAGCCACAAGCAGCATTAAATTTATGTTCTGAACGAAAAAGTGCTAAACCACAATTTCTACACAAATATGTCCCTGGCATCGCTAAATCTTCGTATTCTCCACTAAAGGGGACTTCTGTACTTTTATTAAAAATTATTGCCACTACATCTGGTGTTAAACTATTAGCCTTTATCATAAAATATCCTAAAAAATATATTCTCTCATAATTTTATACTAATTCTACCATTTAGTTACAAGCAATATTATTTTTCATGTATGCTAAAATAACGGCTAATTAAATGATTAACATAGGCATTAAGGAAATCAAAAAAGTGCAAGAGAATTATAATCATAGTGATATTGAAAAAAAACAACAAACAAAGTGGGAAAATTTAGGCTCATTTTTAGTCAATGAGAAATCAACTAAACCAAAATTTTACTGTTTATCCATGTTTGCCTATCCTTCTGGCAAATTACATA
>CALMTA010000029.1 GCA_937872505.1 uncultured Neisseriaceae bacterium
GAAGCAAGCTGCCCATATAAAGCATCCTTAGCAGCATCGGCCTTGTCAACCTCTAACTTGTAATCATCCGCTAAACTCTTCATAAAGTTTAGATCAACGTTAGCGTTGCCAGGTGTAAACGATACTAAAGGTATGTCGTAAAAAAAGTTATTAGTCTGTGCCATTATACATTACTTGGGTTGTTAAACATGCTGCCTGTATGTTGATAGAACATACCTGAAGGTAGTTGAGCTTGTGCCTCTAAATATTTTATCATTGCGTTTTCATATTGTGTTTGAGACAAAGCTTGTATTAGTTGTTGCGCATTCTCTGCCGTCTTACCTATAGCTTTTGAAGCCATAAGCTCTTTACTGTTGTTCAGAGCTGCTAGATCTACGGCGTGTTGTTGACCACGCATCGTATTTTGTTCTGCCCAATTTTGATACTGCATATACTTATTGCCTTTCAGATTTGCTTCTTGTTGTTTAGCATTTAACAAGAACTCATTACCTTTGTCAAGTGCAGTCGCATAAGTTTGATTAGCTAACAGTTTACCTAATGCTCCATCTTGTCTTGCCATTTGATTCATCGGTCCGTATGCATTAGATAATATCTTATTATAAGATTGTGACAAGCCAGGTAGTTGTTCAGGCATATACTGTACATAATTAGGTGAAGTCACTAAGTCGTACATCTTTTGATTCTTACCACCTACATAGCCCATTAGATTTCCAAAGGATGACATCATAAAGTTTAGTGTGTTTGGGTTAATCATTCCTTTTTTTGCTGCGTCTTTAGATTCTTCAGAAGAAGTAGACTTTGAGCCACAACCACAAGCTGCAAACGCAGAGGCAAAATCCATACTTGGATTTCTACGCATCAAGGCTCCTGCGCATTCAGGACAATCTGTAATACCTTTAGTATCAACTTCTTTTACAGGCGGTAAATCTAAATCCTGAACTTCCTCTGGCTTTTCTTTCCAAGGGATGTCAGGAAAGTCGTTATATAAACAACGCATTCTACAGTCTGCAAGAAAGCTTCCTGGACTTGCATTTGGATTAGTCGCTAAACCTTCATCAATACAATTCTGAATACAGCCTGGTATATATTGTGTATCGTCATCAGGATTAAATGGAATACCATCAGCTGCAATTACAGGCTGCTGATTATTTTGAGAAGGACTTAGAAAATCTACCCACTGTGATGTGTCTTCAGCCAGCTGTTTAAGCCTATCTAATTTTGCTTGATTAGCTTTAGCTGTATCAAATGAGTTCGGTGTTGTTTCTCTTGGCTTGTAACGCTTCTCTCCTTCTTGTAGTATCTCTGCCATGCTTACAGACTTCTTTCCTTTAGGTGCATAGCTAAGAACTTCTTCAGGTAATTTAATACCGTACTTAGCCGCTATACTTTTTACGGTATTTAGTTCTTGCTCTGTATGTTTATTTCTACTTGATGCTACACGTGTACCTTCAAGTGGTGTATCAGTAACTTCATCCTTTGACATACTGCCGTGAGGTTTAGTAGCATTTACTTTTTGAGGTAAGCCTTGTTGTCCTTCAGGTGGTAGCAAGTATTCAGGCACACCGTTAAATGTTTCTGTCTGTATAGGTACACCTTGTACTGGTCCGCCGTAAGGGAAAAAGAATTGGTTGTTCTGTGGTAGCTTGTAAGTGTACTCCTCTTCTTTCTTCTGTTTCTTTTCAGGTTTATACTTCTCTGCGTTACGTTCTAATATTGCTAAGACAGCTTGCACTTCTTGTATTGCAGCCATCTTATTTTGTTTTGCGTAATACTCTTTTTGTAATTCTATCATTGGACTTTTAGCTATTACTTCCATTTCAGGTAATGGATATCCGTCATCAGGAATTCCGTTACTTGCATGAAGTATAGGATTGATACCATAACTTCCCATAACAGTACGTGTATTTTGATGCCTTGCTTGTGCCATACGTTCTTGACGCCGTCTCTCTTCAGCTTCCTTCTTCTCCATTATTGCACCATAAATTCCACCGCCTAATGCTCCAACACCTGCGCCTATCGCTGTACCTGCAGGGCCAAACAAACTACCAATAGTAGAACCAAAGCTTACGCCTTGTCCAGCCATACCTAATATGGAACTGTCTGTTGCCATACCTGCAGTTGACATTGCTTGACCTGCAACGTTAAGACCTGACTTTAGTTTGCCAGCGTCCATACCTGCTAATGGTTTAATGTTACCAGGATTAACACTCTGTGTATTTAAGCTGTTCAAGTAAGCTATTTGTTCTGCTTCAGTTGCAAAGCTTAAACCTTGCTGTGTAAATGGATCTTGTAAGTTACTATAGATAGACCCACCACCTCCAGAATATTTAGGAACACTCTTTCTTATTTTTATCTTTGCCATTATTTCTTGTTTTTATCTTCGTTTTGTAAAGCTGCAGCAGTGCCAAGTGCTGCTCCCGCACCTCCGAAAGTTTTTATTATCTTCTTTGTATTTCCGTCTACAATAAATCCTACTTTTACATCTAAAGGTTTTCCAATACCTAATACTTTACCTACCTCTATTTGGCCTAGTGTCCTATCTCTCAATGAACCAGAGTAATTTCTAAATGGATGCAAGTCCCAAATATCGTTAGCAATTGCTTTGTAGTTTCCGTTTTTAAGTTTTTCTATTTCCCAATTAAATCCTCCCATTGTTCCGAAGTATGCGCCATCACCATCAGGTGCAATCCATTTGTTTCCTTTTTTGACTAAGTCGCCACCGCCAATGTACATTCTATCTTTTTTTGCTTTAACTAATTGCTCAATGGATTCAATATGATCAGTAAGAGCAGCTTCTATTCTCGGCCTATTCATAAAGTTATCCTTTATAGTGTAAACAACATTGTCTTTTGATTTTGTTAGTGGACTAATGTCATATAAAGGGTGTGTTTTTTGAGCGTGCCCCAAATACATTTCCCATGTTGCGTACCTATTGTTGTGTGTGAGGTTTGAACGCTCATTATACGCAGTCGTTTTGAGAACGTCTGGTCTATATCTATGTGTAAAGTTTTTTAGCACCACATCTCTAGTTGTTTTTTCAGTTATTTTGGGAGGTAAATTATCCAGAAAATCTTGGAATGTAAAGTCTTTTTGTGAAGCACGTCTTAGGTTTAACTCTTGCTTATACCGAGACATTAAATCTTCGTCACTCAACTTCCATGTATTAACTTTAGGCACGATAAGACTAAGTACGTCTTCTACTTTGTCTTTGATATTATATCCCCAAGGATATATACCTTTTCTTATAGGTTCTTTCCAAGGATAGTCTGGGGTCTTTTGACTTTCAAGTATTCCGTTATCTTTTAATTCTTGCCTTAATTCTGTAACGAGTTGTTTTCTTTCTTTCTTTGTTAATGATGTTGTACTTGCTTTAGGTTTTAATAGCGCTTTCTTCGCTGCTTGTAAGTCTCTGACTGTAACATCAAAAGGTAAGATGCTAAGTGCGTTCAGTGCAGTGTTAAATGTATTGTCTGTAAAGTAATTACCTTGATAAATATCTTCAGCTGCGGAGGCTGCAGAAGTATATGTTTCAGGAC
>CALMTA010000030.1 GCA_937872505.1 uncultured Neisseriaceae bacterium
CGATAATTTATTTGCTAAACCTCTAATTAAAAAGTTAAAAGAATCTTTAGTCCCTAAAGAACGACCACCTGCTACAATTACTTTTGCACTTTCTAAATCTACAGTATTATTTACAATATTTTCTTCAATAAATTTTATTTTTTCCGTACTTTCGATTTTATAATCCAATTTTATAATAGGCACATTGCTATCTGTTATAATTGCTGCTGCTTCAAAATTAGAAATCCGAACCGTTAATAATTTTAAATATTCTAAACTTTCAACTTCTATTAAAACATTTCCAGCATACATAAACTTTTTAAAAATGCTTGGAGATAAAATATCTACAATTTCACTAATTTGGCCAATTTCCAATACTCCAGCTACCCTAGGTAATAAATTCTTACCAAAACTATCAGATGCAATCAATACATGTGTGTAATCAGGAACAATTTTTACTACAATGGGTGTTAGCATTTCTGCTAATGGGTGTTTTAATAAAATATCTTCTAATATTAATATTTTTTCAACTATGTCATATTTAGATAAAGTTTCAGCAACATCAGCAATATTATAACCTATTAACAAAACATCACATTTTGCATTTAAATCTAATTTTTTCACTGCGCCAAATAAATTAAAAATACTTGAATTTAATTTACCATCTACTATATTTGATACAACTAAAATACGCATCTTACATAACCATTCTCTTACTTAATAATGTGATTAACTCTTCAACATTGTTAAAAAACTTGCATTGCTTTTTTATTTCACCATCCATCGCTTTTAATAAACGGGTAGATGTTTTTACTAAAACCTCTAATTCAGATAACAATATTTTCTCAATTTGCTTTTTCTTAGCTAACATTAATTGGGGCAATTTAATAAATCTAGGCTCATTAAGATGTAAATCAGCAGTTAACACAGCAGGTAAAACTATTTTTAAAGTTTCCGTTCCATTATCTACTTCTCGCTTTACAGTAACTGTATCTTTTTCTAATTCTATTTTAGAAATAAACGTTCCTTGAGGATAGTTTAACATTCCTGCTAACATCTGCCCTACCTGATTAGCATCATCATCTATTGCTTGTTTTCCTAATAATATTAAATCTGGCTTTTCTTTTTCCACAATTTTTTTCAATATTTTTGCAATATTAATAGGCTCTAATAAATTATCTGTTTCAATCAAGATCGCTCTATCACAACCACGCGCTAAAGCTAAGCGTAAAGTATCTATACATTTATCAATTCCAATTGAAACTGCTACTATTTCATCTACCATACCAGCTTCTTTTAATTTAACTGCTTCTTCTATTGCATTTTCATCAAATGGATTAAGTGACATTTTACTATGCTCAATATCAACATTTGAAAAATCTGCTTTTATTCTCACTTTAATGTTAGCGTCTACAACTCGTTTTGCGCAAACTAATACTTTCATAACCATATTTTCTTTTATAAATTTATTTTTAAAGCAATTTCTGCTAATCTCTTTCCTTGAGCAATTGCTAATTGCTTTTCAATTTCACTAATCGGCTTATCATTATTACTACCCGCATAATGCGATACCCCATACGGCGTTCCCCCAGTTTGGGTATTCATCAATGCTGAATTTGTATATGGCAAACCAACTACTATCATACCATGATGTAGTAACGGCAACATCATAGATAATAAACATGCCTCTTGCCCTCCATGAAGAGAAGCTGATGAAGTAAATACGCTCGCTGGTTTATTTACTAATGTTCCTAACAACCATTCATTAGTTGTATTATCTAAAAAATATTTTAAAGGACTTGCAATATTACCAAACCTAACAGGCGAACCTAATGCTATTGCAATACACTCTGTTAAATCATTATTACTAACAA
>CALMTA010000031.1 GCA_937872505.1 uncultured Neisseriaceae bacterium
CTATATAGCTTCTGAAACATTTAGACAATATTCTCACCCTAAAACAAAAAATCGGAATAGAAATAATATTATAAAATCAAAATTAAGAAAATGTAATGGCAAATATTTAGGATATGGCTTAAAAGTATTTCCAAAAGAATAAACACACACTGACTAAATGATTCTTATAGATTTTAAGTCAATGTGTGTCGCCGTTTCTACGACCTTTATGG
Organism: uncultured Neisseriaceae bacterium; assembly: GCA_937872505.1. Taxonomy (GTDB): domain Bacteria; phylum Pseudomonadota; class Gammaproteobacteria; order Burkholderiales; family UBA11063; genus Aquella. The sequence continues at coordinate 213 of CALMTA010000031.1, forward strand.
CAATACTAAGTAACGCCAAAACTATAAGAATCATTTACCCTAGGATTTTACTCTATAATAAATAAATTTGCAACCTTTTAATATATTTATTTTTAATTATTTTCTACTTAATGAATCTTAATTCCCTGCGATATTATTCTTCGTCTCATAATTTGTTTATTTCCTAAACTTTTAATTTGCGTATATTCTATTTGTTCCTGTGGGTTAACTGGATTATTTTTAATTGGATGAACTATCATACTTTTAATGCGTTCCTTAAGTATTTCAAAATTTGGACTCAATATTTCTAGTGCAGCAATAGCATAAATAAAAGTGTCTAATGCTTCATTGTGTTTATATATTTTTTGCCATAACCATTTTTTAATACCTTTCTCAAATTTTAATATGCGTTTTTCACTAAGTAGCATTTTAAAATATTGTTCATCACAACCTTTGTTTAGCTCTCTAGGGAAATGTATATAATTAGCTCCAGCAAATTCTATTTTAAGTCTTTGGTAAAGCAATTCTTTTGCTGTATCAACTCCAATTAAAAATAATGCTACTTGTTTTCGGTTGCTTCTACTAACATTACCAGCTATTGGAATTCCTGCACCACCTCTACCTTTAATTGCAAATATACGCATGTGTTCTCTAGGTTTCACAAAACTGTAAACTTCATCCGTAAAATGTCCGCCACTATCAATACAGGTAGCAGAAACAGTTAATTGCCTATTATCACGGAAACTAAAATTACGTTTTAGCTGGTCGTCTACGTGTTGCCATGTACTTTCTATGGCTGGGTTACCCATTATTTCTAAATATTCAATAACCCATGCTTCTTTAGCTTCACCCCAAGCTATAAATTGAATTGCTATTCTATCATCTTGAACATCAACTCCAGCAGTAATGCATAATACTTGCTCAGGTAATTCACAGTCATAGAATTCACGTCTACGTTCAATATAATCTATATCTATTTGTCCAGTAGTATCTTGCCATACTTCACCTAGCTTTAAATTAACAAACTCTTGTAATCCTCTTTTATCATTATTTCTAGTGCATTCTATAAATTCAGCTACTAATTCACTAAATTTGACCCATGGGGAGTATAAAGAATTTATATGAAAGCCAGCTATTTCTGATTTACCTTGTTTAATCCATTTGCCTTTAGTTAACATATTTTGTTTATGGCGGTCTTGAATTCTAAAATTACAGGCTGGACATTCAATATAAGCTGTATGAGGTAATGCTTCATTGTCCATATCTTTTTGCCAATGCATCAGTTCCCATTTTAATACAAAGTAGTGATTACAATCAGGACATGGCACAAAGTATTGACGTTTATCTGATTTTTCATACCACTCTTGAATATTGCTAACCCCGTCTATAGTTGGAGTACTAACTAATCCTATCTTTTTATTATAAAAGTTTGCTGTTCGCTGAATTCCTAATTTAATTGGTGAACCTTCATTGCCACTACTAATTGCAAACCTATCTACTTCATCCATTAATAAAACTCTAATTGGTTTTGAAGCTAAACCACTAGGTGCATTACTACCAGCT
>CALMTA010000032.1 GCA_937872505.1 uncultured Neisseriaceae bacterium
ATTTATTATTAATTAAAGAACGTGCAGTTAAATATACGTTAATATCTGCCCCACGAAAACTATAAATGGCCTGCTTTGGATCACCAACTACTATAAGAGTTCCACTAGAATCATATATTTTATTAAATATTTGCCATTGATAACTATCTGTATCTTGAAATTCATCAATAAAAGCTACCGGATAATTTGCTACTAAACTATTTCTTAAATAAGAATTATTAGTAACGCTATCTGCTACTATCTGAATAAGCTCATTAAAACTAACCTCATTAACTAAATGAAAATACTTTTCATAATAATTTGCTAAATATTCAATAACCGCACTTAGAAAGTGTGCCATTACTATCGCTTTATTGCTAGGGGTAATTTCTTCCAAAAGCATTGAAATATCTGGACTGTTAATTATGCTATATTTTAATTTAAATTTACCTTTATCTAAAATAAATAAATCTTTGGGTAATTTATAAACTATAGATTCTACTAAGCCTAAAGAACTATTTTTTGCAAATAGCCTAGCTAGAGTATTATATACGTGACCAATATTAACTCTAAAATCGATATTATTAATAATTTTTTCACGAAAAAAATTGTAAACCAATTCAGTAAATAATTCATTTTTATCTTCTACCAATTTAAATGGGTAGTTAATATGGCACTCGATTTGATAATCTTTTAATATTTTATTACAAAAACTATGAATAGTATAAATAGAAGCTAAATCAAAATTTTGTAAACTGCGTGATAATAGGGAGATATCCTTCTGTAAGTTATATTTACGCAATATAATAAATTCAGAAAAAAATAGATTATCTTCATAATAGCTCGAATCAGCTTGTAATTGAATCATAGAATCAATTGTTTTTTTTATCTGTTCATTTATACGAGTTTTTAATTCATTTACTGCAGCATTAGTAAATGTTACTACTAAAATCTCCTCTAAGCTAAGACGCTTTTCCAACAAAACTTTTATAAATAATCGTTCAATTGTCCAAGTTTTTCCGGTTCCTGCACTAGCTTCTATTATAAACTGAGAATCTTTTGCAAAATTAATAATCTGAATTGGATGTAAAATCATAATATTGGTGTTTTATTATAAGGTTTAATTAATGCACCTAAAAGCAATACTGGAATATAAAAATATGTTTCTAAAAAATAATTGGTTGCTACAAAAAATAAATATGCGTACAATCCTATAGCTAAATAATTAGGTTTTTCAACTATATTTTTACTATACCATCTAAATAAAGTTATTAAAACAATTACTAAAAAACTTACTATTTGAATAAAATATAAAATTTTATAAGTTGATGCAAAATGAAAAATTGTAGCTAAACTAAAAGAAATATCATAAAATCCACTTGCTGAATTTTTACCCATGCTTGGAGTAGAATATGATAAAAAATCTATAAAACTCCCACCAATAAATAACCACATAATAAAAATAAATGCTAAAATAGAAATTAACCAGTTGATAACTAACTGTCTAATATTTTT
>CALMTA010000033.1 GCA_937872505.1 uncultured Neisseriaceae bacterium
ACTTACTTGACCCTGAGAATACTAATCTTATGGATCAAATGGCTAAATGGTCAAGCTATGCTTTGCAAGAAGGAGTAAAGAAGTTTAATTACATTATGCTGAATGTGCAGCAGCAAGCAGCTGAAGGAGAGAATGCAGTTTACAATAAGTTCAACCAAAATGCAGCTTCGTTAGCTACATTAGGGGACAATAAAAAGACTGCACGTGATTACCATGTAGTACTTGGTTTAGATATGCCACAACGCTATGAAGCAGGATTGAAAGAACATTGTGGGTATAAATTAACTGAAATGAGTAACCCAGAACTGTATCGGAACATAAGCGGTTTAAAAAATCGCTTTGGTAGAGCACAGTTTAGGAAAGGTGTTGAGCTTAACCCTTATTCTTTACAGTTTAAGGAACTAGTAAGAAAAAAACAAAACTAATAAGAACAGACAATGGGAGTATTTGACAGACCGAAGAACAATTTTTATGGGAAAACAAAAATGACACAAACAAATAGAGAAGAACCAAAAATAACCTTAAAACCTAAAACTAAGCCAAACTCTTTGTTTAGCTTGTCTAATAAGTTTTTAGAGCGCCCAAGAAGTGGAGGTAAAGTAAATGGTGAAGATGTTAGACCAGAAAGTACTTTAGTATCTATGGTATTAGATACCATAAAAGCTTTAGCAAGTGGCAACATAGAACTGTTTATGAATAGTGATGGTAGTATTGACCCTAAGATAATGAATGAAGTTGCAAAACAGCTTGCAGTGGGGTATTATAGTGCAATGGAAGGTATTATTGAAGTTAAAACTGAAGCGGACAGAAAAGTAAATTCAGAAGTTTAAAACCAATCAGTAATATAAATTAATGGACAAATTAAAGCTCAAATCCATTGTGATAGACACAATATCAGGATTACAAATTTCAAACCATGTAGAAGCTCAAAAAGTACGTGGTAAACTTAAACAAGATGAATGGAATGATACTGGCATTGACTTTACAAATCTATTCTTTGGGCTTAGGGACTTAGGTTTTACACTTGTATTGATATTTGGTTTTGAAGGGAGAGGTAAAACGTATGGAATAAAATCACTAAATCCAAGCGAGTATTTATGGTTTAATGCTGATGGTAAACCACCAACGTTTAGGTATGACCCTAAAATACCTGAACAAGCAGAAAAAGGTAAGGAATTTAGTAAATGGTACGGCACAATAACAAAGCCAGGTCCACTTATGAAAGTTCCAACTAAAACTAAAAGAATGTCGTTTGATGAGATTTTAAAACAAGTAGCTATGATTAAAGCGTGTGTTAAAACTCCAAACTTAGAAGTCTGCTTTGATGAAAATCCAGTAGCTTTCTTAATTGGACACAGCTTTATGATGAAAGGTCCAGACAATGAACTGTTTGAAACTTTGCGTGTATTAGGCAAAGTATCTACTAAATTTGGTCCTGAATCTACAACTACGATTACAGGTATTGCAGAAGTTAACGTACAAAATGGTAAGCCTGTACACGAATTACGAATACAAACATTAGGACAAGATTCCGCAAGAGCACCAGAAGGTATGTTTGAAGGTTCACATATCCCAAATAGTTATCAGCTGATTGTAGATAGTATTGATGAATATTATGGACATAAAGCACCGAGCACAGAAGAACCAAGCGAACCACAATCGAAACAAAAATAGTGAGTTAGAAAAGAGAAAAAAGTAGAAGAAAAAAGCAAAGAAAGAAAAACAAAAAACCAAATAACTCAAAATAACTCATGGCTAATATTTTTGGAGCAGAAAGAATCGTATCTAATGGTGAAGGTAATGTAGTACTAACAGGACTTGCATTTGGCATTCCAATGTTTATAAATCCTACGCAGGATCAATTAAAATCAATGGGATTTGAAAACGCAAAAGAACCTATTTATGATTTTTCAAAAGACGGTAAACCACAAACTAAGATTGACATTTGGTTAAAGATACCATATCGTGAAGAAGAAGTTGGAATATCTCAAATCATTGCAGATGATACTAAGTACAAATACACTACATTTACATTATGGTCATACTTTGATGAAAATGTGTATGAGAAAGGCGCATTTAAAGTAAGTCCAGCAAGTTGCAAAAACGAATGGTGGCCTGACAACGACAGAACACAAGTAAAATATCCTAAATTTCCGCCTAATGACCCTGGAATTAAAACAGGTGTTGGTAGAGAACGAGAAGTGTATGGATTTATTGACACTTGGTTATCGTTAGATGTTACTAAATCTCTATACAACATTACTACTCCGTTTATCTCGATGTTAAAAGGCAATTGGAAAGAGATTAACGAAATGTTTAAAGCCAACTTAACTCGTACCGATCGTGCACCACGTGGCGTTAAAGTGCTTTTAGGAGCAAGAGAACACGAAGGTAATGTATACCAAGATGTTTACACTGGTGTTGTATTAGGCGAAAATGTAACAAACCCAAATTCGCTAATTAGAGAACTTAATCGTACTGCAAACACAGCTTATGCTTGGAATGCACAAGATAAATCAACTGGCAATAATTTCACATTTAAGAAATACGAAGCTCCACAAATGCCCGCACAAAATATCGATCCTACCGAAACTATGAAGGACGACTTACCATTCTAAACTACACTCCATATGGCAGCAACAGATTTGAACATAGAAAACGTACTAAACGCTTTACGTGAGCAGCCTGATTTACAAGTTGCCATAATGGAGGCTACTACTGGATACAAAGTTAATTTAAACGCAAGATATACTTCACCATTCCGTGAAGATAATAATCCTGCGTGCTTTTTTAAGTGGGAAAATGGGCTGTTGAAGTTTAAGGACTTCGCAGCCCACTTCTCATTATCAGGATCAGTATTAGATACTTTGAGATTAAGTAGTGGAAATTCAATGAGTGAAGTGTTGAAATATGTTAACATAAAATATAATCTATGCTTAGGCTACGACCCAGATTTAGATGTGTCTACACGTATGATTCTACCTATTAACAAGTATGAAGCTGCCCCAACTTCGGTACCAGCAATAATTCGTTATGAGAGCTATCATACAGCCTCAGCATTTGATTATTTTTATCAATACGGTATAACAGACGCCTTACTTACGAAGTACTCAGTAAAAGCCTGTAAAACAGTCTGGGTGCAATCTAATAAAGGCACAATAGAAACCTTTCATTGGCAAAATAATAATCCATTATTTCTATACTGTTGGCGGTCAAATGGCAGACTGTTAGACAAGTTTAAAATGTATAGACCGTTGGCACAAAAAGCAGGTAAATGGAGATGCAACACTAATTTGATTGATGATGTTGGTTTAGAAGAACAAACGGTAGACTTCATAACTAGTAGCAGAAAAGATAGAATGGTGTTAGAGTTAGCAGGCTATACAAGCATATGCGCACTAAACGAAATGGCAGTAATTGATACTAATCAATATTCTGCTAAATATACCTTTATGGACAATGATACAGCAGGTATTGCAGCGGCAGCTAAATACAATTTACCTTCTATTTTTGTCCCTAATAGTGCAGACAATAACAATAAACAGATAAAAGACCCAGCAGATTACGCTAAGGTCTTTGGGATTACAGCATTACAAACATTAATAAAAGAACAAATAGCCCATTATGAAGAAATTGATTCAAGCAGTAAACAATAAAGTAAAGACTCTAATACACAGAATACAGTTACACTCCGCTATTCGTGCAACAGTAGCAGCTAGTGACTATGAAAACATTGTTCCATACACATTAGCAATGGCATGGCACAAAAGGTTTTACCAAACTGCTGTTAGCGTAGAAAGTAATAAAATGAAGGTTGGAAGTTATATTGATAATAGAGTATTAGATGAAAACTGGCAACAAATACTCAAAGATGAGTTTGATATTGAGTTTGAAATTGTAAGATTAAAAACCAGTGACGATGTTTGGCAGGAGCGTGTAAATACCACACCAACAAAGAACCGTAAAAATAGAAGTGCGCTTACCAAAGATAAAATAATTGACATACTTAACGATCTTAACGATTCCAAAGCAGATCATAACAGTCCTTGGGGAGAAGATGTGCCAAAAGGAAAGAGCGAAGAATATGTAGACAAGCGTAGTAATAGCACTAATGCTATGTATGTTAACGTAAAGCACAAATTGATCATTAGTGTAATAGAAAGTACTAGAGAAGGTGCCGTATACAATCGTAATTGGTATGATGCTTGTGTTTATGCTCCATTATCAGAACAAAAAATTGCAAACAAGGTAGCGGATAGATTGGATCAATTAAACACGCCAATCTATAAGGTTGAAAAGAATACATCAGAAAAAGAAAACAGTGTAAGTTTACATACAATTGTAGCATATACACAAGGTTTTGGTACTAACAAGATAGACATTGAAAAGAAAGAGTTTGAAGACATAAACTACAACGACACTGTTTGCGTAGCTTTTAAAGCTCTTGTGGAATTGCTACAAAACGATACCAATGGTGTTATCTTACTTCACGGCGTAGCAGGATCAGGTAAATCTACACTACTTAAAATCCTAGTAAATAAAGTAGGAAATACACGTAAAGTTTACAACATTTCGTATAGTTTGTGTTTAAGCTTATTAACTGACCCTATACTTCAGCAGTTCATACGTAACTTATTAGAAGAACCTGCAATACTTTTAATAGAAGATGCAGAGGATTTAATACGTACACGAGATGATGGTACTGGCAACTCAGCTCTAATAAATCTACTTCAATTAACTGATGGTTTGGATACTAGTGGTGCAGCAATTATATTTACTTATAATACTAAGAAAACAATTGACTCTGCATTAAAACGTCCTGGTAGATTACTTGCTGATATTGAAGTTGGTATATTGTCAGCAGAGAAAACAGCTGTACTAGTAAAAAAAGTTGGTGTACCAGCAGAGGAAGTAAAACCACAAATGACCTTAGCCGAAATCTATAATATCGCCCCAATAACCACAAAAGACATCGGAAATAAAATAGGGTTTGGAGCGTAAAGAAAAAAAAACACCGAAAAACAATGTCAGAATTAAGAACACAAATAAAATTTGAGGAGTGGAAAACACAATATTTCCCTCGCATTAGCCCTTCAAAAGAGTACGATGATAGTATTCCGTATGCAAATTATCTTTGGGAAAAAACAGATGTAGACTTTATGCAGTACAGCGGTAAGATATGGTCAGTAGTAAGATATGATTTACCTAGTGACAATGGTGAATTTGACCGACCACTTTACACTCAATTAGTAGCT
>CALMTA010000034.1 GCA_937872505.1 uncultured Neisseriaceae bacterium
AATCTCCCATGCCTCATCAGCCGTAAAACATAAAATTGGTGATAGCATTAATAATAATGATTCTAAAATATAATATAAAACTGTTTGCGCTGAACGCCTTGCATGTCCATTGGTTTTACTAGTATAGAGCCTATCCTTTAATATATCTAAATAAAATCCACCTAAATCTTCTGAACAAAATTTAACTAATTCTTGGACAATGTTGTGAAATTGATAGTTCGGGTACAATTGATGAACTATTTTATCTTGTATTTCTTTTAACATTATTAAAGCATACTTATCTATTTCAACTAGTTCTGAAATTTTTACTCTATCATTTTCTTTAGTAAAATCAGCTAAATTTGCTAATAAAAATCTCAAAGTATTTCTTATACGTCGATAGCTCTCAACAGTACGCTGCAAAATCTCATCTGAAATACTTAATTCATTAGCATAATCTGCTGATGAAACCCATAATCTTAAAATATCAGCACCATACTTATTTATAATCTCTTTAGGCTCAACCCCATTGCCTAAAGATTTGGACATTTTTCGTCCTTTAGCATCCACTGTAAAACCATGAGTCAATAATTGCTTATAGGGGGCTTGGCCTGTAATTGCACAACTTGATAATAAAGATGTTTGAAACCAACCTCGATGCTGATCCGAACCCTCTAAGTACAAATCAGCAGGCAATTTTAATTCTATCCTTTCTTCTAATACACTAAAATGTGTTGTTCCAGAATCAAACCATACATCTAAAGTATTCTTCATCTTAATATAATTTTCAGCATCATCAATCTCTAAAGATTTTGCAGTTAATTCCATATTAAACCAAGCATCAATCCCTTCTGTCTCAATTAAATCAGCTACTTTCTGCAATATAGAATAACTATCTGGGTGTAGCTCTCTGGTTTCTTTATGTATAAAAAATACCATAGGTACTCCCCAATTTCTTTGACGCGATATACACCAATCAGGACGTGTGGCTATCATTGATTCTAATCTCGCTTTTCCAGTCTCAGGAATAAACTTTACTTTTTCAATAGCTTCTTTTGCCAATTCACGTAAACTTACATTTGCTATTTTATTTGCTCTATCCATAGCAATAAACCATTGTTCGGTGGTTCTAAAAATAAGCGGCGTTTTATGCCGCCAGCAATGGGGATAGCTATGTTCTAATTTATGACCAGCTAATAATTGCTTTTTATCCTCTAATACTTCAATAACTTTAGGATTAGCCTGCCAAACCGTTAATCCTGCAAAAATTGGCGTTGATTTTATAAATGTTCCATCTTCACTAACAGGATTATGTAAATCTAAATTATATTTTAATCCAACTTGATAATCTTCAATCCCATGAGCTGGCGCTGTATGCACTAATCCTGTTCCGGTATCTGTTGCTACATGTTCCCCTAAAATAATAGGAACAACTCTCTCATAAAATGGATGATTGAAAAATAAACCTTCAAGTAATTTTCCTTTTTGTTTTGCCACTAATTCATATTTTAAACTAGCATCTTTATCATTAGATAAAACCGATTCAACTAAGTCATTAGCAATAATCAAATACTCATTATCTACCTTTATTAATGAATATTCAATCTCTTCTCCTACACAAATAGCTTGATTAGCTGGTAAGGTCCAAGGCGTTGTTGTCCAAATAACTGCATAAATAGGATTTAATAAATTCTCATCAATATAAAATATTTTTTTTATTTTTTCTAAATAACTATCATTAAGCAAAAATTTTACATAAATTGCTGGCGACTTTTTATTCTGATATTCAACTTCTGCTTCTGCTAAAGCTGAGGCACATTCTATACACCAATGTACTGGTTTCGCCCCACGCAATAAAAATCCATTTTTATAAGCTTCTCCTAATGCCCTTACTATGTCTGCTTCCGTTTTATAATTCATTGTCAGGTATGGATAATCCCAATCACCTAAAACCCCTAAACGAATAAAACCTTTTTTTTGCTGTTCTATTTGTAAATTAGCATATTTACGGCATTCATCATGAAATTGTTTTGTCGAATTATTTTTGCTTTTGCCTATTATTTTTTCTACATTAAGCTCAATAGGTAACCCATGACAATCCCAACCTGGTACAAAAGGTGCATCAAATCCATAAATAGTCTTATTTCGAATAATAATATCTTTAAGGATCTTATTTACAGCATGCCCCAAATGCAAATCTCCATTAGCATAAGGCGGCCCATCATGCAAAATAAACTTTTCTCTATCTGCACATAATTTTCGCAATTTTTTATAACGATTTTCACTATACCATTTTTCTAACATTTTAGGTTCTCGTTTAGCTAAATCCCCTCTCATAGGAAATGGTGTCTCTAATAAATTAACCGTATTTTTATAATCAATCTTCTCGTTCACAATTTAATTTTCCTTAAAATATGCTCTAGCTTGCTGTAAATCTTTTTGCATTTGCCTTATTAAACTATCAATATCATTAAATTTAAGCTCATCTCGAATAAAACCTAAAATCTCTATGGTAGCGATTTTACCATATAAGTCTAAATCTACATCTAGTAAATGCCCCTCCAGCTTATATGTATCTAAATCACTTACAGTGGGATTTTTACCTATACTTGCTACTGCATTATATCTTTTATTATCAATATAAATATATGCAGTATAAATACCCCATAATGCTGGTTTATTACGACCAAGGCTTAAATTTATAGTAGGAACTCCTAGCTTTCTTCCTAGTTTTTTTCCATGTATAACTCTTGAAGTGTATTGTAAATTATGCCCTAAATAATTTCTTATCAACGTTAAATCATTCTTAGTAGCTAAATTACGAATTATCGAACTTGAAATTCTCTCAGTATTTATACAAAATGGCTCTACTAATGTAATCTCTAACCCTAATTTAACAAAATCATTAATTTTGCCACCCCCATTTTTACCAAATTTAAAATCATGACCTATTACCACATGAGAAGTGTTTAACTTATTTAACAAAACTTCTTTTATAAATGCCTTTGGAGATAAATTTGCTATTCTTGAATTAAAATGTAATACTACCAATTCATCTATTAAATCATTTTTTTTTAATAATAAAAACTTATCCCGAAGCAATGATAATCGTGATAATCTTTCTTCTTTTTTAATATCAGAAAAATGTTCCAAGGGTAATGGCTCAAAAGTAATAGCCACTCTTTTATAATTATATTTTTTAGCTACAATATTTAATGTTTTAAATAACTCTAAATGCCCTAGGTGCAATCCATCAAAATTTCCAATTGTAACCACCGCAGAGTCTAAGCTGACTATATCTGGATTTAATAAAATTTTATACATAAATAATTCATAATAAAACCCCACCAAAGTGGGGAATTGAAATTTATATTAACAAAAAATAGTAATATTAAATATTATTACTCTGTTCTGCACATTCTTTATTAGCGTTAGCTTCTCTATCAAAATATGCCGTATGTACACATTCTCCATAAATCTCTTTAACTATTTTTCGATATGTAGTAGTTAAATATCCATCAAATGGCACACTTTGCTGAGCAAAACAATTACTATAAAACCACATTGACGAAACTAGGAAAAATAAACTTATTTTTTTCATAGCATCCCCCTAAAAAACTACTTAAGAATCTATACTTATGTTGTGGTGATATTGTATCATATATGCATTATTGATACTATAATCTTTATAACTTTAGTTAATTATATTGCAGAAAAATTACACAACAATTAAATCATTAATAATTTTCCACTCTTTAGAACTAATAGGCGTAATTGATAATCTGTTACCACGCTGTAATACCTGCATATTATGCAACTCCTGAATTGCCCTAAGATCTGTGATAGATATATATGGAACTTTCTTAACAAATTTAACATCTACACACCACCAACGAGGATTATCTTTATAACTTTTTGCATCATAATAATCACTATTAATATCAAATTGACTATTATCAGGATGTGCTACACTACAAATTTCAACTATTCCATAAATACCAGGATTTTTACAAGAAGAATGCCAAAATAATGCTTTATCACCAACATGCATTTCATCACGCATAAAATTTCTTGCTTGATAATTTCTAACTCCAAACCATTCTATTTTTTGATTTGGCACATTTGCTAAATCATCAATACTAAACTCTAAAGGTTCTGATTTCATTAACCAATATTTCATATCTCTCTACTTAAATGCCCAAAACTTACTAATTAAAAAAGTAAGCATAGGTGTAAAAAATATTATCGGGTATATTCCAACTTCTGGATTAAATTTGTATATATGAACTAAAATAAAAATCCATAAAGAATTTGAACCTAAACCAATTAAAGAAGTGATACTAAACTTTATAAATTCACGGGGCGAAAATCTATGAGTCTTTTGAAAAGTAAATTTGGTATGCCCAAAATAAGATACTACCATCCCACAACAATTACTTAAAAAATTTGCTAATAATGGCTCCATAACTTTACAAAAAATAATATAGGAAATGGCTGCCAAAGCTGAAGCACTAACCCCTACAATCCCATATATTGCTAGTTGTTTTATTTGGAATTTATTAATTTTTTTTATAATATTCAACATTATAATAATCTTTTAAAGATTTAAGGTTTAATAGATATAGTTGAACACGGAAATCCTTTTTTATGGTGAATTAATAACAATGAAACCGCCGCTGGTGTAATCCCTGATATTCTTGAGGCTTGTCCTATTGTTTCTGGTTTTATTCTACTTAATTTTTGTAATACTTCTGCAGATAATCCACTAATTTTACTATAA
>CALMTA010000035.1 GCA_937872505.1 uncultured Neisseriaceae bacterium
TTAAAATATCTCAAACCAACTATTGGTGCTGTTAATCCATTTGCGTAATGTCTACGAACAATTTGATCAAATAAAAACTTTGAATAACCATATGGATTCAATGGAGATTCATACTCCCGCTCTTCAATAAAAGTATTACTAGCCCCATAAACAGCAGCTGATGAAGCATATACTAACGGAACCTCATTTTTTTGTGCATAATCTAATAAAATTGACGAATATTCATAATTATTTTTTAGCATATATCGCCCATCTAATAAAGTAGTATCTGAACATGCTCCCTGATGAAAAATATAATCAATTTGATTATCATAGTTTCCCTCAATAATTGCTTCTAAAAAATCTTTTTTATCCACAAAATCAAGAATCTCACAATCAACTAAATTATTACATTTTACCCCATCAGTTAAATTATCAACAGCAATTATATCTGTATAGCCTTTTTTATTAAGAGCCTTAACTAAATTAGAGCCGATAAAGCCAAAAGCTCCTGTAACAACTATAATCATTTTATATTCCATTCTACAAAAAATATTACATCTGGTGGGCAGTATTGGATTTGAACCAACGACCTCTACGATGTCAACGTAGCGCTCTAACCAACTGAGCTAACTCCCCTTTTTAATTTCTCATAATAAATGACTTTGGTTACCTCTAATAAATCCGCACCAATCATAAAACTCAAAGTTTTTACTAAAAGCAATTACTTTAAATATATCACCCATTTCATTAGGTGAAGTAAGCTTCATTAGTTGATTACTTAATTGCAAATACTCTAAATCACTTTTTTCAGTCCTTGCTATTTCCATAAACTCTAATATATCACAGTTAATTAAAAAATTAGCTTGCGTGGTATACCCAATAAAATCTAGATTATTTTCAATAGCTACCTCTGCTATAGCAGTAAAATCTACACTTGCTGTTACATCAATAAGACCTGTATATACTAAAATATTCTCTAACTGATGATGCCTAAAAAACCCCCTCAAAGTTCCATTTTTTCTTTCTAATGAATAATATTCTCTTTGTGAGTAACCATAATCTATTAGTATAATAGCACCTTTATTTAAACTTTGAGATAAAGATTTAATAAAGCCCCTATTATTTAAATTTATTTCTGAAATGTAGCTTTCTAAAATGTTATTATTCTGCTGTAAATTCTTAGCTAAATCTTTTAATTCTATATCAGCTATTTTGCTTTTATATAATAAATCATTTTTCTTGTCTACTCCAACACCAATTTGTAGAATATCTCCATTTTCCCACATTACTCTTTCAAAAGGCTGTGCATCTAACACCTCATTAGCCAAAATTATACCATTAAATAAATTTGGCAAACTATTTAACCAAATAACTTTATCTAAGTATTGCGGTAATTGCTCTTGTAATCTTTGTTGTTGAAGCTGTGCTAAATTACCACTTAATTCAAGAATATAATATTTATTTATAGAATGTCCAATTATAGATAAAATATCTAACAATAATTGACCGTTGCCCCCACCTATTTCAAGAATGTTAGCAGTTATAAAATTATTGCATAATTCTTTAATTTGGTTAGTAATAGCAACAGCAAATAATTTTGAAATATTGGGGGCTGTTATGAAGTCTCCCTTAGCTCCAAATTTATGGGATAAATTATTATAATAACCATATTCTGGATCATAAAGTGCCATTTTCATATATTTAGAAAATGGGATAAATCCATTATTATCGTTAATTGCACTAATTATTTTTTTATTTAGCTCTTCAGTAATAAATTTTTCATCTGAGTTTAAACTAAATAAATGAGGTAGTTTCATAAGCTATTTATTTTATTAGATAATCTAAATAAATTCAAAGTATAACCAATATACCCTATAGTAATACCTAAAAAAGCTGAAAGTATAACATCACTTAGCCAATGGTTCAAAGTATAAACCCGAGCAAAACCAATTATTAAACCACTTAAAATTAATATTATCTTATAAAAAATTTTATTGGTATATAAAAATAATGGAGTAATAGCTGCAAATACTGTAATAGTATGCCCAGACGGCATACTATTATAAGAATAGAAAATATTATTAATGTTATGAGATTCATTAATAAAAAACTGGAAAAAGTGATGTGGGTTCATATTAATATTAGGACGTTCTCTACTAATAAAAAACTTTGCTAAAGCGTTTAATATCCCTGCATAAATAGTTATCATAAATGATATTTTATAAACTGTTGCATTATTATAATTACCTAAAAAATTAGAAATTAAAAATAAGGTAAAAATAACGCCACCAACAAACCACCCTTCACCCATAGAGCAAAAGAAATCTACAATAGTATAAAATTCTAAATTGTAAAGTTTTTTAATTAATATTGCTACTGGTAAATCAACATACATTATTACCAAAATTAACACGCCAAGCATTAATAAAAATCTAATATAATGTTTTTTAATTATTAATATTAACGAACTAATTACTCCATTCCAATAGCCAATTTTAATACATTCTATAAAATGTAAGACTGCATATAAAAAATACATAACCCCTAACACCATTAATGGCGCTGGCATCTTTATATACTTAATGTAATACATATAACCCTCATTTAACATTATAAATATTTTTTTATACTATCTACAATATATTCCTGAGTCTTTTCATCTAAATAAGGATGCATTGGTAAACTAATAACTTCTTTAGCTAAAATTTCAGAATATTTTAAATCTTGATTATTATAATATTTAACCAATATTGGCTGATGATGTAATGGGATAGGATAATGCACCGTAGTGGGAATACCTTGTATAGATAACTGGCTTAAGAGTTCATCTCTATTTTTCACTCTTATTGTATATTGAGCAAATACATGAAAATTTCCCGGCATTATCCAAGGGGTAATACAGTTTGCCCCTTCAAATAATTGTGAATACCTAGCTCCAATTTGTTCGCGTAGTTCAATTTCTTTAGGAAAAACACGAAGCTTTGCTAATAATATAGCTGCTTGTAATGTATCTAGTCTGCCATTTACTCCTAATATAGCATGATGATAACGCTTATCTTGACCATGTACACGAATTTGTCGCATTTTTTCTGCCAGTTTATCATCATCTGTAAAACAAGCACCACCATCACCATAGCACCCTAATGGTTTAGATGGAAAAAAACTTGTACAGGAAATGGTAGCTAAACTACCAGCTCTTTTGCCATTTTGTTTAGCCCCAAAACTTTGAGCAGCATCTTCAATAACTGCTATATTATGTTTCTTAGCAATAATATTAATACTAGTAATATCAGCACATTGCCCATAAAGATCTACAGGAATAATAGCCTTTGTTCTAGGAGTAATTGCTGCTTCAATAAGGGATACATCTATATTATAAGTTTTAGGTTCGACATCAACAAATACTGGTTTAGCCCCAAGTAAAACAATCATTGAAGCTGTTGCTATAAATGTAAAAGCGGGAACAATAACTTCATCATCAGGTCCAATATCTAACGCCATCAATGCAATTAATAATGCTTTTGTGCCATCGGCAACACCAATACAATGTTTGGCTCCTACAAATTGTTCTAATTCAGTTTCTAATTGCTTTATTTTATCACCCATTATAAACTGACCGGAATCTAATACTTCATTAATTTCTTGCAAAACATCACTTTTAATTAACTCATATTGTTTTTTTAGATCAATAAACTGCATAGCATGCTTCACCTATTTAAAATTTAATTAACTGTTTTTCTGATAAAAAATAATCTAGTGGAATATCCCACTCATCATTAGGAATTTTATTCACTAACTGGCAATCAAAACCAACACCACATAATATTGGACGTACTTTTTTTTCTAAAATACCTGATAACGTTGTATCATAATAACCACCCCCCTTGCCAATTCGATGACCTAATTTATCAATTGCTATTAACGGAAGAAAAATTAGATCTAGATTATACCATTGTATTTCATCTTTTAGCTCATAGTTGTTTGAATAGAAAATTTTTGAATTATTTTTATCATAACCATTAAAACGCATAATTTTTGAATTATAATACGAAATAGGTTGAAATAATTTTTTACCTTGTTTTATTGCAAAATCAATTAAAAAATCTAACTTAATTTCATTAATATTTGCGTGATAAATTGCAATTTTATTAGCTGACAATAAAAGTGGCTTTGCCATCTGAAGCAATAATTTTGCTGCATTTTCATAATACAAAGAATCAAAGTTTAAACATTGAGCTGTAATAATTTTACGTAATTCATTTTTTGATTTCATAATAAAGGCTTTATTAAGTTATTTTCCTTCATTTTACTACACATTATTGTAACATAAAGCTATTATAGCCTTTAAACTACTGCCCATGTAATAAATCTTAAAAGTAACATTTTTGTCACTTGTAAATTAAAGTTAAAATATGCTTAAATTTAGGGTTATGAAAAAAATATTTATTTTATTAAATACTCTTATTGCACCATTTACTTATGCAGTTGTAAATTCAAATTTTGATATTTATAATCATTCTACCCATAAAATTCATGTAACTTTAACGCCCATAGATTGTATGGTATATGGTTACACAGGAAACCCTATGCACAAAGAAGAGTTTGATATAAATCCATTATCTTCATATAAAGAAAATAATTACTATCCTTCTTTACTTTCCTTGGGTGCAGATAAAAGTGCTCTTAACTGGTGTACCCATGTAAGCTCTAGATTTTCCATTAAAGTGAATTATGATGGTCAACCTACAGATAGTGAAATTCAGAATACTATTTCTATCCATTGGAACCTTGGTTATAGCCATCATAATAGTGCTCAGCTACACCAATATCCTTCTGAAGCCAGCAATCTTCATTGGCAGCGCTTTGGGTTTAATAGTGATCCATACTGGGCAGAAAATAGACAAGTTTATTGGAACGGTACCGACGATGACAATCTAAATGGGCTTATAATTATAGATTATTATGATTGTGACGATAGAGCTAGCTGCTGGTAAAACATTGCTATCATATGTTTAATTTTTTATTTAAAATTAACCTATTAGTACAGGTCATCTTTTTAACACTAGGAGGTAGATACCCCCTCAAAATAATATAATTAGTTAATGCTCCTTGATTTGAATTACCACAAAAACAATTCCATGAATTATTATATGAATTATATTTACTTGCATACATTGACCATGCATTACATGCCTCGCTACAAACAATTTTGGAATCGATCTTAATTTCATAGCCAAGCTTAACCTGATATGACTCAATAGTAAAAAATTTCCCTTCAGTAAAAGATGGCAATAAAATTGATTTAGTACCATAACTACTACATGTTGCTGCTGAATTAATATCATCATTATTCCTAGTACAAGTTGAATAATTTACATCTGTCAACGAAGAATGTACTACTGCGTTTACAGCAATTGGCAATTGCCATGGGCATAAAAATGGATTTTTCTCATTAGGACCATTAATAATTTGACTAGTACTAGATTTAACAGGAATATAACAATATTCTTTATTGTCTTGCTTAGAGTTAAGAATAGTGCACATAATAGGACTATATGAACATATTAAAGTTGAACTCAAACCATCATTCAAATTTTCATCAAAACTTAAATTTCTTTTATATATTTTTCCTAGTTCATCTTTTGAACAATCATCACCAATACTCTTCTTCAAATATGAGCGTAAACTATTTGCAGCAAAATTCCCCCCTCGAACCAACACTTCATTATTAGACTCAACATTAGTTTTAATAGATATCCCTCTATTAGTACCGGGTAGATTAAATTCAATAGAATTAAACGATTCTACTCCTTGTGATTCTGAATTTAAATAGATATCAGTTTCCAGGGTATTCCTATTAGTATACAGCCCT
>CALMTA010000036.1 GCA_937872505.1 uncultured Neisseriaceae bacterium
AGTTCGAATCTCATTTTGACCACCAAAAGAATATGCTAAGAAAGATTTGATGTGGATTTATAGGCTGCTTAATTTTGGGACGGAAGGCTTACACAACTGCTCCACCAGAGGACAACCATTAAGATAACCATTTAAGAACTGAGTTAGTTGGAAGACTAAGGAAGCTAATCCACAAATTATTATTCAAATCAATTTTAGAGTTGTAAATGAAATGAAAGTAGGCTTGGAAGTAGCCATCTTTTAAAGAGTTGCGAGTTCAACAAAGCTAATTATTCCTCAAAAGTAATTAGTACTGAAATACGGTATCCGAATTAACGGAAGGAAACATAATCTCCGATTTGGACAAGTTACGTGGAAGTATGGTCTTTGAAAAACTACATAATTTGAGGAAAGTGTAGTTCTAATGTCGGAGAGGAACCGTCAGAGCATTTGGTGTAACAACACACATTTAATTTACAATTTCTATCTTGATAGAAGACAAGCAATTAGAGAATTAAAGGATATATGGATTGAAGAAAATCTTTAAAATATAAGAATGTGCTGAAAAAGGTTTAATGTGAATAGATAGTTGATGAATGGTTAATAACCAGCCTATGTTCTCTATGGAGTCTGTGTAAATCACTAAAATTCACAAATGATTGTTTAAACTAATTTCAGAATTATAGCAAGTTTATACCTGTTACAAGGTTTATAGAGTATCTAAAAACATCCATGACGATGGAAGCACATTCAGGCTTGGAGTGTACAGTTGTCCAAGAGGAAATTAAATGCGCTATAATTTTTCCCTTCAATAAGGAAACACATTCTTTTTAAATAAAATAAAAATTAAATTAAAATAATTATGAACGACAGTTTTATTGTAATTACTTGGACAGATAACATCCAAGAATTAATGGAAAAAGATGGATTTGCTGAAAATGCTTGTCTTATTAATGATGAACCTTTTTTAACAGAATATGGTAGTAGTGCTTATTTTGTTAGAGGCTGTTGGTTAGATAAAGTGCTTAGCAATATTGATAATTAAAACTTAAATTATGAGTAAATTAAAAAATGTATTTCCTTACACAGATTTAGTAAAATTTGTAGAACAAGAATCAAATTATACGTGGAACGAATCTTGTCATTTAACTGATGTTTTTAGACCTGTGCATGAACAGCGATATGTTAAAACTGATATTGACGAATTAATTTCAAACTTAGCGAATGAAGAAATATCCATAGAGCTTTATAATTATATAAAAAAATTTATGGATAAATTTAAAATAACAAATATAACTTTCGTATAAAATAATTAAAAATTATAAAATATGATATTAATCCTAATAATAGACACAATTTTTGGTTTATTTGCAATATTATACCAAAATATTTGGACATTAAAAGATTAATTTAGAAGAGAAAAAATATTAACTCTTTATCAGTTTAAAATAAAAAACAAGTTGACTGTTTAAATATTAAACAATAATAAAACAAGAGTAATTAGAACAGTAGCATGTGTCTAATTTGAAATAAAATACAATCCTCAAGGTCAAGGGCTGAATTAATGACTATATATAAAGGCTGAAACCTTTGCAGCTTCCACTGCTAAAGTGATGGATAGAAACAAGTGTATTTATCATGTAGTTTTATTATCTCATTATCTAAGAAATGAGTAGTTTGAGTTTATTATAATTGTACGAGCTTGCTAACTTACTCTGCTTCCAGTCAAGTCTGGAGAAAAATAAAAACATTAGCCCAAGTAGATTTGCTACCTACAATATAAGTCATCAACATATACTTTTTTAAAGGGGCGGTTGATAAAATACACAGAGCAATTATAGCTAATTAGAAGCACGGTCAATTTGTTTTTTTACTAACTCTTTAAAAATTTTAATATGGCAAATGAAAAAATTGAAAATAAATTATTATCTGGTTATTGGTATAGACCTGCACCTTTAAAAGAAAACACTAATAAAACAAGTATGACTTTTTTAACAGGTAAAGGAGGAGCTATGAACCTTATTAATTCTTATAGAGAACTTGGTGTAGAAGATGAATTAATAGAAACTTTTATTGAAGTTCTTACAGACACTCATGGTTGGCAACCTTTATCTAACTTAATTGTTAAAAATAATAAAATATAAGAATTATGTATCAAATAAAAGAATCATCTGATGAAGAGATGAAAGAAATTTATAAAAAATTTAAAAAGAAAGAATTGATAGAAATGTTAATAGAAGCTAACAAACAATTAAATTTAGTTACTTCTATTCCTATAAATTATGATTTTACACTTAATTGTAATCATTTATTTAAACATATAGGTCCTTATTGGAAAACATGTAGTCGTTGTAATGGTGTATTTCCTTCAACTTTTCAGCAATAATATGTCAATAAACATTGCAGAATTAAAAGTAGGAGATAAAGTGTGTTACCGACCATCTCATTACTCTAAAAATCAATGGGAAAATGGTATAGTAAAAGAAATACCTAATCACACTAATACAGCTGTTAGAGTTGTTTATAATTGTGCTGGAGATTGGGATAACTTTATGAATTACACTTCGCAGTTAACTAATATAAAAGATTTAACATTAAAAATAACTAAACATAATTTTAAACAAGCAGTAGAAGATTGTTTAAAATTAAATAATATTAGATATTCTTCTGATGAATACCTTGATGATAATATAGGAAATCAAATAATTTATAATTTATATATTTCTTCTTTAGAAAGTCATATTCAATGTAAATATAATAATGAAGAAAAATATGATGATGTATATTTTACTTTTTATATAAGAACTAATGAACATTATGATGCTATTTATGAAACAAATGGTAATACAGAATATCCTTTTTTTGAACTTGAATCAGAAATAGAAGCTTTAATAAAAAGTACTAAAAATATAAGTTCAGCTTTATCTAAAATAGAAAAAAAGATTGAACAAATTGAAGATATTTGTAAAGAGTATTCTTTAGACATTGGTGATTTTATTACTATTAATTATAAATTTTAATTATGATAGATAAAAAATTTACTCAATTAGACAATATGAAATTTGTTTACTATGGTGATATAATGGTCTTTTATACAGAAATAAGAGCAGATTGTTATTTAATTTTAGCTACAGCTACTGAATTTAATGATGGTAGTTATTATATATCTCAATGTGGCAAACAAATTATAGCAAGTGATTTTTTAAGCCTTATTACAAAATGGAGAAAAGAACCTATTGTAGATAGTATTTTTATGTATCATGGTCATATGTCAAAAGAACAAATACCTGAATATATAAAAAAACTTTATAATCCTTTTATATATAAAGGTGATATTACAAATAGTTTTATTTTTAACAGTAACTCAATTAAAATTGAAGATGTTATTACATCTTTTAACTTAGTTCCTAAAGAAGATATTACTATAGATAAAAATGAAAATGAAAATAATATCTCTGAATTTTTTTACGAAAAAGATGAATATACAAAAAATCTTTGGGGCATGATTTATGCAGATAGAAATGGAGATGAAAAGTTAGCATTAACGTATCTTGATAAATTAAAAAAACTTGAAGATGAAAACGAATAAAGAATTAGTGGATTATTTAAATGGATTGAAAATTAAACAAACTTCTTCATGGGACGAAGATATTCCAGAAGATGTTTGGAATGAATATTTTGAAGATAAACTTAAAGTTGTTGAATCAGATTTATATGTTGAAAAACATCGATGGTATGAAACATCTGTAGAAATTATTAAAATAAATGATGGATTTATTGGCATAGAAAGTGTAACTGATACCTTTAGTGAACAACAAGAAATTAGAGATTGTTACCACACATTAGAATTTTTTGAAATGGAGCCTGTTCAAACAATTACTTACAAAATAAAAAAATGACAAATAATTATTAAAATCATTAATATGAAAACTTACAAAGCATATCTTCAACAAGATGGTATAGGTTGTGATTATACAATTGGTTGTTCTCAAACAGTTATTGATATTAAAGCAAATTCAATGGAAGAGGCACGATTAAAACTTGAACTTGAAATACAAGAAAATTATTCGCACTATGATATGAGATTAAAAAATGCTGAACTTTATGATGTAGTACAAGTTATTAGTTTAAATATGAATCATATATATACACAATATGATAAAGCTAAAAATAAAGAAATACAATTATTGAAAGAAGAAAAAGAGCGTGAAGAATACGAACGACTTAAAGCTAAGTATAATCCTGATGGAAAATCTTGAATATCAGATTGAAAAATTAGGCACACTTAAATATCCAAGAATAAAATCATTGAATATTTTAAAAAAAGAAATTAATGATTTTGGATATAACTTTAATAATGTAGAAATTAAAAAATTATTAGATGCAGTATTGAACAATACTTTAGAAGGTAAATTTAATTTAAAATTTAAAGAAGCTTTTAATAAAATATTTGATGATATGCAATATATTGAATATGATAATTATAAGGAAGAAAACAATTTTTACTTTACATAAAAACAAAAAAATGGAATTTAAACCAGTAGCAATGAAATGTACACAGGAACAATTTGATGCTATCAAACCTAAATTAAGTTCTTGTACCATTATTCAGGTAACTTCTTTTACAAATTCTCCCTATTTAGTAAATAATTATGGTGGAATTGTTAAAAATATCACAAATATATTTTGTGATAATCAAGATAGAACAGTTTATGAAACATGGAATGAAAAAATATTCCTTGAAGCATGTGGCATTAACACTATTTCACTTAATGATGAATATATCGTTGAATGTAATTCTTTTTTTGAAGCTAACATAGTTTCACAATATTTAATAGGTAAGAATACTTTTGAATTTTATCCTAAGTATATTATTAATCATAAAGATATTTTAAATTCTGGTTTTGAATTTGATATAGAAAGTAATGTTATTCCTGCAAAATTTAAACATTTACCAGTTTTATCTTTCTTTGACTGGAAAGAATTAATTAACCAACAAAAAAAGGAAATGAAAAAAATAAATTATAAAATAACTTGCCATCAAGCTTTATTATTAATAGAAGCAGCTTGTAAAGGTAATTGGAAAGAAAAACTAATAATAAAATGGTTTGACCAGATTATTAGAAAAGAAGAGATTGAAGTATCTTCAGAATTTTTAGATGAAATGCTTAATGCATCTAATTCTGATCAGAAAAAAGTGTTATATTCTGTATTTAATATTAAACCTAATATTGATTATACTAAATTAACAACAGGAAGTATTGTAAAAATAAAAAAAAATTCAAGTTTTTATGGTGATAATTTTGATAAACTGTCTATTGATACTCCTGTAAATATTATATTTTATAAAACTCCTCATGGAATTACTTGGGATAATCATTTTTTTAAATCAATTTATCAGGATAGTTATTCCACTTTTGAACAAAATGGTAATTTTTTTTTATATAGTGCAGATGGTGAACTTGATTATATAACTGAAGTAATATCATATTAAAATGGAAAATTATAATTTTGAAATAGGGAAATGGTATTATTTTGTTATTAATGGTAGTAATAATATTGCCAGATGTGATGATTTAACTAATCTTAGTTTTAAAACTAATTGTCAAGTAATAATCAATAGTAAAATAGTTACGACAGCTATTGTAAGAAGTTGGGATAAAAGTCGAATTTCTAAAGCAAGAGAAATTACACCAGAAGAAGCTATTGAATGGCTGGATGATAATCAAATGTTAGAATTTGTTAAACAATATTATCCTGTTGGAACAACTTTTAAATCTCTATACAATGGTAATAAATATATAATAACTAATGATGGTAAATTTGAATCAGTAGATATAGGAGTAGCATTTATACTCGATTCATCAACAAATTATTTAATTTATAATAACTTAAATAAAAAATTTGCTGAAATTATAACTAATTTTACATTACCTGAAAAATGGTATGTTTGTCCTAAAACAAAAGAAAATTTAGAGTTAATTAAAAAATATTTTAATAATTTTTCAGGTAATGTAATAACTTATCAAGACAATTCTTATTCTTCTGATAATAATTATTTTACACATGCTGATACTGCAATAGATTTAGGCTATAAAGAAATAACAATGGACCAATTTAAAGAATATGTATTGAAAACTATGCCAGAAAACTGTACTCAATTAAAACAACTGCCTGAATATTGGTGCATTGATTCAGATTATAAAGAAGTTTACGATTACTTTAATTTAAAATGTAACACTTCTTGCTATGGTACATGGGCTAATAGTAATGGATATTTACATTCTCATAATTTAATTAATAAAAGTATTATGTTTGATAACATATCAGTTATAAGTTTTTTTGATACTACAAAAAGAAAAGATTTTACAGAAATTAGTCTAGATGAATTTAAAAAATTTGTATTGAATAAAGAAGTGAAATCAAATATACCTGAAAAATGGGCTGTTAAAAGAGATATAAATAATTATGATGTGTTAAATGATTGGTGTGATAGTAATAAAAATGTATCGGGAACAAATGCCCGTCAAGGTTGGGTACATTCAATAAATTATGGTTATGATGGTTGGGATAAAGATGGACATTATTTTTGCTCTAATAATAAACATCCAGAACATACTGAAATATCTTTTGAAGATTTTAAAAAATTTGTATTAAATGAAAAAGAATATCCTTTATTGCCTGATGATTGCTATAAATCTACTGATATTATTATTCCTAAAATTATTAAAAAAGTAATAAAACAAAGTTTTAATCTTAAAGATATGGAACTTGTAGAAATTACTATTCCAATTAATCAAAAACCTAAGAAAATAGTAAGTCCTGTTAACTTAGAAAAATTTAATCTTAACATTTAAAAAAACAAAAAAATGAATTACAAAGAATTATTAAGCAGAAGTAGTGAAACAATTGCCGAAGAGCAATTAAATTTAAGAGTCCAACAAGCTGAATTAAATTTAGCTCAAGGAGAATTGTCTTTAAAAAGTAAATTGTTAACTGAAGAAAGTGCTGTTAAATTACAAGAAAGCATTCTTAAACAGAGAAAACAAGAACTGCAAAATGTTAAGTCATCTGAACCAGTTTCGTTGTCTCAAAATTTAATAAATGCTTTTACTGCCGTGGAACAAGCAGAATTGGATTTGCTAACTGCTCAAGAATCTTATCAAAGATTGCTAAAATTATTTTCTTTTTTTGAACAAACAAAAGCTGAATTATTTGGATAATCAGCTTTAAAATGTTTCAATTATAGTAAGGATTAGTAGTTATTACAAATTATTAGTCCTTACTTTTTTTAAATTAAAAAAAACAAAAATTATGTCTGAAATTAAAGTAAAATCAAGCAATATGAGTATTGCTGTATTAGTATTTTTAGTTTTTCTTGTTCTTAAATTAACAGGAATTGGTGTTGTAGCTACATGGTCGTGGTGGTGGGTAACTTCTCCATTATGGATAAGTTTTGGATTATTTTTAGTAGTAATTTTAGTAATGGTTATATTTACATATATTTTTAGTAGAATAGATTAAAAATATGAAAGTAAAAAATAATATAAGAATGGTTGTGCAGTATCCTGGTGAATGTGCAGCAGATTTTGCAAAAAGACTTGAAAATATGTGTCAAAATTTATCAATTGAATTTGAAGATAAAATACAAATGCCTCCTGTAATATTTTTAACATCTGCAAGTGATGGTAGACAAACAGCAACTCTTCAATTTATAACAAATGAAACACATAAAACAACAGAGTCTGTTTTTAATATGTACCATATTAGAATGGCTCACGAAAAATTTCAACAGCAAGGTAAAAATGGTACTTCAGAAATGTTAGACGACTTTGTTGAGTTTCTTATTGAACAAAAAATTAAGGATTATATTCCTAATAAAAATTAAAACAAAAATATGAAATTAAAATTTAATAAAAGAAAGTTTTTCTATTTTGGAGAAGAAGGTAAATCAATAAGTATTGAAATTTGTGGATTTAATGCTAATCCTGCTATTAGTTTTTATATAGATGGTAAAGAAAGAGATGTTACTTTTCATTTAGGATTTATAATAGGTATATACTTAACATTTACTAATTTTTTACCTAAAAGCTGGTATCCTCAAGATAAAAGTGAAACATATGGTCAATTGCCCGGTGAAAGAGAATTATCAATAAAATTTCATCATTGGTATTTATGGTGGTGTTTTTGGAAAGATAACACATCTTGGAGTAATACTGATAGTAAATTTAGAAGTGGATACATTGATTTTGCACAATTAATTAAAGGTAAACATAGTTGCGAATGGAATATAATAGAAAAAGAAATGCATATTATATCTTTTATTGAAGGAAATTATCAAGTTGAAGTTATTAAAAAAAATAGAATTGATAAATGGCAACGATGGTTTAGCAGTAAAAGTATTTCTTATGAAGTAAAAGCAGGTTACTATGTTGATAATAATTGGATTGAATGTCCTATACCAATTGAAGGTAAAGGCGAAAATTCTTGGGATTGTGATGAAGATGCAAGATATTCTTTATCAATGCCTGCTAAAAATGAAGAACATGATATAAAAAATTGTAAACAAGCTGCAATGTATTTTGAATATGATATTAAAAAAGATAGAGTAAGATATGGTGGTAATAATTGGATACCGCAAGCATATCGTAATAATGATATATTGATAATAGATAATTCAAAACAAAATATAAATAAAAAAGAAAGAACTTTTACTGAAACTGAAATAAGTCAACTTCAAAGTGAGGTTTATAAAATTACTGGTAAAGGAGAAGTTATGCAATTATTTAATTCATTATTAGGTATAAATGCAGGTAATGGATAGACCTATTAAACGTGATTTTCCTTTTAAGATAGATTGGACAGATAAACAATTTTTTATCTATGCTTGTTTTGTTGATGACTTACAATCTTTTTATAAAGATTGGATTGAACAAAAAAGAAGCAGAAAACAATTCTTTTATGAATGGGAAGAAGGAGAGTTAGAGCATTTAATTTGGTCTCCTTCAAAAATCTGTAGTGAATCTCGTGAAATATTAACAAAAGAAAATATTGATATTAGAATAAGTTATTGGTCAAGTTATTGGTTTCCTATTCATAAAGATTTAAAAGTAGAAGCTGCTAAACAAGAAGCTTTTGAATGTCAAAAAATAGATACAAGTTGTAATGATTGTAAATTTTTAGACAGACCTAATAGTCGGTGTAAAAGATATAATAGACAAGTACAAATATGTCCAAACACGGCACAAGATCATTTTCATTGTTTTGAACACAGAAAATCTTAAAAATTAAAAAAATGATAACAGTAGACGAATTAATTAAAAAATTAACAGAATTGTCAGAACAAGGCTATGGTAATTTGCCTTGTATTTATGGTACAGATGAATAAGGAAATTCTTATCATAAAGTTGAAAATGATCCTTCTGAATTTTTAGTAGACGATATAGAAGAATATTATTTGGAATCTAATTTTGAATATGATGATGAAGAGAATGTAATACCTTTTATTCCTTATTGTATAATAATTAATTAAAAAATGGAAGCAACATTATCAAAAGAAGAATTAGAAATTATTGCACAAATGGTTACAAAAAATTTGTATAATAAAATTATAAGTGATAGTTCTCATAAAGAACTACAAAAAGCAGCCAAAAGCTAGACAAAAGATTTAATTGGTTTTTATTTAGATAAAAATGAAATTTTGCCTGATGTAGCTAAAACAATTACTCCAATTTTTGATAAACATATTCGTGAATCTAAAATTGTTGAACAACAATTATTGATATACATGAATAGCAATGATTTTAAGAAATTAGAGTTAAAACATTTAAAAGAACGTATCACTCAAATTGAGAGTGAATTAGAAAATTAAAAAATGAATAAAATAACAA
Source organism: uncultured Neisseriaceae bacterium (assembly GCA_937872505.1). Lineage (GTDB taxonomy): Bacteria > Pseudomonadota > Gammaproteobacteria > Burkholderiales > UBA11063 > Aquella. Next base: position 9,870 of record CALMTA010000036.1, read on the forward strand.
TTAACAATCAAGAGTTTGAAGAAACAACTTCATCACATCCTATTGCAGATGGAGTTTGGTATCAACATAAATGGTATGCACCTAAAAAAGAAGTTTTATTTGTAACAGAAGATGGTGTAAATATTTATAAAGGAGATACATCTTATGGAGTTAGAAAAAGGGATTTAAAAATGATTTCTATGACTCATTGCGATACTGTTTATGTTTCTGATAATTTCATAGAGTTTTCTACTAAAGAATTAGCTCAAGAATATATAGATAAACATAAACCTAAAGAATGGGAAATATTAAGTTTTAAAGGAAAATATTCTACTTTTATTAGATATAAAAATAAATATAATATGTTTCCACATGGAGAATATAATTTAGAAAACAGAGACAATGAGTTTTCAGAAAAAGAATTATTGAATGACTCTTGGTATTCTATATATTCTGTTAAAAGATTGTTTGATGGAGAAATATTTTCTATTGGAGATAAATGTATTGCTAAAAATGGTATGATTTTTACAATTGATGAATTTAAAATAGAAGAATCTTCTAACAGTACTATGACATTATATGCTAAATATCCTATTTGTGGAGATTATAATAATGTTTGTTTATCATATATTAATAAATATGTACCTAAATTTACATTTGGAAAACATGAATGTAATTTTGTATTAGTAAAACATCACTTTTTACCAAATACAGTAGAAGTAACTTGTAAAGGTGAAACAGGTACACATCTTCAAATAGAAGAAATACTTAAAAATTATTTTAGACCTTGTAAGTTTGGTAATGTAGAAGTTAAAAGTTTTACTTATAAAAATGTAATGATAAACTTAAATAATATAGCTACAATTAAAGTTACAGATTATGCTTATGATATTAATAATGTAGATGAAATTACTATAGGTTGTTTAACAGGAAAATATAAAGAATTAGTAAATATTTATAATCATTGTTTAACTTTATTAAAATGAATATAGAATTTAGAGCGTGGGATAATTCATTTGGTGGTATATTTTCTTATTGGGACCATCAATTTGATAATAATGAAGGTTATTTCTGGGAAATGGTTAAATATCAACCTTTTGAAAAACCTGAACAATTTACAAATAGAGTAGATAAAAACGGTAAAAAAATATATGTAGGAGATTTATTAAAAGTATTTAAACCTAATACATGGTTAAAGGGTAATGATATTTTTGAAGTAAGATTTTATACGACAGAAGCTAAGTTTGCTTATTGGTGTTATAGAATAAATGATTGGGCAAGTGGTAATGGACATACTTATAACGTAGGTAATAATAAATCAGGTGCTTGGTGTGAAATAATAGGAAATATTCATCAAAATCCTGAATTAATAAAACAAAAAACAACATGATTATAATTACAAAAGAACAAAGAAAAAAATGGGAGACAATAGTACAAGAACTTGAAGAAGAATGTAAAAAAACTCCTCGTGATATATTAGTTGAAGAATGTGTTGAACTTAAAATTTATAAAGAATTACTATTAAATTCAATAGTATTGCCTTTAGAAGAAAGTTTGGGCGTAGTTCTTGAAGCTTGTTATAGTTATCATCAAAATTATAAAAAAGGTACTGATGTAGATTTTGAAGATAACTTAGAATTTTATTTTAAAGAATATTATCCTTATGGTGTCATTATTAAAAGTTTATAATTTCATATTGCAATATGCAATAATTAAAATAAAAATATAATTTATGTTAGTAGTTCAAATAGCAATAATAGTTTTATTATTTTTAAGTTTAATAATAATAACTTTAAAATTTTATAATAATAATAGTAATAATGATACATTAATGTTATTTTATTCAGTAATACTTGCTTCTTTATTATTTATTACAATATCTCTTGTAATAGAACTTGATAAATTACGTAAAAATTTAAAATGTCCAGAATATGAAAAAGTTGAAAATGTTTATAAATTAAAACATTAAAATGAAAAAAACCACAACAACAAAAACAATAAAAGTAGACAAATATCATTTAACTAATGAAGTTAAATATGATATAACTTTTGTTAACGGAAAAGAAACACATAGAGATTTATTCTATGTAGGGAAAAATATTAATGATTATCCACTTAAACCTATATATAAAGAAGATATTTCTTTATTAAAAAGTTGGAATCCATTTTGGGGAGATAAAAATGGAAAAGATAAAGGTTATGCTTGGATTAATAATTTAAACTTACCTGAGCCAGAAAAAATAAATATGAATAATATAATATTAGTACAAAATGCAACTCACTCTTTTTATGATATTAGTAAAGAACCTATTCCTGTTGTAGTTATGGGAGATTATATTGAAGCAAAACTTAGAAGTAATGTATATGATTTAGTCAAATTAAGAGAACATTTTTTAAAGCATCCTAATGTTGTATCTTGTACAGAAATAGAAGAAATTCCATATTATAACAATGATAGTGGATATGAAACTTATTTTACAGCTATGATTTATCCTGAAAAAAGTTGGTTAATAGAAATGCTTAAAGATAAGAGAGGTTTAAGACAAGTTTTTTATCATTATTCTAATGTAAATATTGATTACTTAGGAATGAAACCTTTTTTAAAAAAATAGAAATGAAAGTTATTAAAATAATAAAAACTTTTAGAAATGGTAAAGTGGAACATCTTTCATTAATAAATAATTTGTTTACAGAAGAAGATATTGTTGATTATGTCAAAAATTGGTGTGATAAAGAGTCAAGTGGTCATTGGTATGGATATAGTTACAAATGGGAATATGTTGAAGATATAGAAATAATTAATAGCGCTATTAAAAATGAATTAGTAATAATTGATAAAAAAATTAAATCTCTTATGAATAATAAAAAAGAATTAAAAAAATATTTAAAAAATGAAAACACTTAAAAAAATATTAGCAGGAATATTATCAGCAATTATATTTTCTGCATTGTGTGCAGGATTAACTCAAATTGTTGCTAATGATTGGTTAATTGGAATTAAATTTACACTTTTATTATATGCTGTAATAGCAGTATTAGCTTTGATTGGAATTTTTATAATGTTATTAGAATATACTTTTAAAAAATAAGTTAAAATGAAAGAAATTTGTATAAATAATAAAACATTATTTGTTGTTGAAGTCCCTTTTCATTCTCATAGTTTTTCAATAATAGGTAATTTAGCTTATGTAGATAAAAATGTAAGTTTAAAATATGAAATCTTAGATGTTAATCACATTTCTCTACCAGATGGAAATTATAAAATAATAGGATTATTAAGAGATTTAAAAGATAAAGATGTTTTTTACTTATTTCCTGAAACTAAAATAGAACATAAATTTGTATTAGAAACATTGTTGGAAAGTTATGATTTAGATCCAGTATTAACAAACTTATTAATTTTAGAAAAATTATAACATGTTATATACAGAATTACACGTTGGAAAATTTAGAAAAATGTTTAAAAATCAAACAAAATGGAAATAATTCCTATTATAATAATTGGAACAATATTACTTATTCTTAGCGTATATTATTATTTTAATCTTGAAAAACACATGTCAATATTTGCAAAATTAGCGTTTGTAATTTACTGTGCTATATTAGGAGCTTTAATTGTTTTAATGTTAATTGTAATATCAGAAAATACGAAATTAAAAGTGAATTGTCCAGAATACGAAAGACAAGAATTAATTTACTATAAATTAAAAAGTAATGATTAAAAAAGAACAAATACTAAATGAGCTTTATGTTTATATATTCTGTCCTATTAAAAGAAAATGGGACTTGTTATATAAAAGATGGCTTGATAAAAACTATGGTAAAGTAATGGATAGACAACCATTTACAGCTAAAGATGTTGAAATAAATAAAACTAAAAACAAATAAAACAATGTTCAAAAGGTATAAAACTCAAAACACAAAAGGTTGGAAAGGAGTTAAAAAAGTAATTAGTGAAGAAATTACTATTTTTAAATACAAAGTGAAATGTATAATTTATAAATTTAAACACGGATTATGAAATCAGCAGAAGAATTTTTAAACAGAGATTATATCTCTACAAAAGAACACGCAATTAAGGCAATGATTGAATTTGCAAAGCATCATGTAACATTAGCACTTTCCACTACTGCTAAAATAGATTTTGAATCTGTTACTCACGTTAAAGCAAATGACTATAAAGAAGCCTTAAAATTAACAATAGAAGAATGTTATCCATTAAACTTAATTCAATAATATGAAAATTTACATTACAGAAGAAACTAAAAAAGAAATTGAAACTCTTATAATATCGTTAGAAGAAACAAATACTAACGATGAGAGAGAAGATGGTTGGAAAAATGGCAGATTAAAAGAATTACAAAAAATTCTATTTAAATCTACAATTTTACCAGAAGAAGAAGCTTGGGAAGATACTCCTATGTATTTTAGTCCTAAAATGGTTGAAGCATTTAAAAAAAAATATCCTAACGGAATAATTATTAAACCAGAATAATATGACTATAGAAATAGAAAATGGACAATTAAGATGGACACCTAAAATTGTATTGTTTAAAGGTAAATTATATAAGGCACCATTAGATTTATTACCTTATCTTGTTTACAATACAATTTTAAAGTGTTATTATGAACGCATTAAAATCACAATAAATCATTTCATTTTTTAAAAATTTTATAAAGTAAAATAACATGACTGTAGAAACCCATTTTATAGCATCGACAGCGACAGGTTTAATAGTATATTTGATATTTTTAATAAAAATAGCTAAAAACAATAAAGAAAGAAGGCAAATATTTCCTTTTTTCCTTCTTATTCCTTTTTCCATTATTATCATACCTATATTATTTATAATAGCTTTATTAGGGTTTATATGTTTTATTCTTATGTACATTATACCAAATTTTTTATTTCCTGACAACAAAAATAAAGATTAACATGAAAACAATTGAAGAAGAAGCAAGACAATATTTTGACAATGTTCACAAAAGAACAGATGACAAGAAAACAGCTTGGGACACAGACAATAATTTAAAAGAATTTTACATAGAAAGATTTACGCCTATGTTTGTAGCAGGAGCTAATTCTAAATATGTTCAAGCAGAAAAGGTTAAAGTTCAAATTGAATTAATAGAAAAGTTTGAAAATACAAAATTTTTTGGACAAGATTGTAGAGATTATTTTAAAAAAGAAAAAAAGCAACTACAATTACAACTTAAAGAATATGAATAAAACTTTAGAACAAGAAGCTCAAGAGTATGCTAATTCGTTTGAACATGATTTTGAAAGTCATGAAGGCAATGATTGGAATTGTATGATAGAATCATTTATAGCAGGAACTAATTCTAATTTTGTAAAAAAAGAAAAAGTTAAAGTTCAGCTTTCTATATATGTAACTATATTAAAGCAACCTAATCACAATAATGATTTTCGTTTATACTTAATTAGAAAAAGAGACAAACTCCAAAAACAACTTAAAAACTTAGAAAATGGAACCAATAGTTGAATGGAGATGTAATCTTGAAAATTCAAGATTGTTTAATAAATTAAAAGTTAAATGGAACACAGCTATGATTATATTTTCTTATCCTAATGGTAAAGCAGTCAAATCTCCTTGGACTAATGAACACAAATTTCCTTTTAAAACATGGTTAAAA
>CALMTA010000037.1 GCA_937872505.1 uncultured Neisseriaceae bacterium
AGTTAATGCATATGCGTGAGGCAGATCAGCCTTGGGATAGTTCTTGGCTTTGGTTTATCGACGGATTTCTTGGATGGGATCATTCGACCAGACCAGTAGTTGGAACTGTTACAGAGGAATATGGTTTACAAGGTGGTTGTAACGATACTTATAAAACATATGAACCATATGGTTCTGATTTACAGAAAACAGCTACACTATCACAGGTTGGATTCCTTAGATACAACAAAAATTCAACACGTTATACACAAGGAAATGGACATAACAGCTTTAAACCTGGTTCTTCTGAAGAAGCTTTATCTATAATTAAAGCTGGGTTATCAAATAATAGCTTTGCTGTTTTTGAGTTTTGGTATGATTATAGTCCTGATAGATTTTCAGAAATGCCAGGTTACTTTGTGTGGGTAGATAATGGAGTGCCACCTTTATATAAGTCTGGTCATGCGATTTTTGCGTATGGGTATGATGATAATATTATTGTAAATGGACAAAGAGGTGTGTTATATTTAAGAAATTCTTGGGGGTATGGCTGGGAGAATGAAGCTATGACATATGATTTTTTCTTAAGGAGGTTTAGAACTGATGATTCAGTATTACAATTCAACTCAAAATAAAAAAAATTGCATAGTTAAAACTATAGCATTATTGATTTTAATCAGTAAAATCACAGGATGTGGTAGTGGAAATAATAATAATTATAATGGACCTACTCCATCACCACCAAGACCGGAAGACTCTTATGTTTTATTTACACCCCAAAATATTTCTATAAATATTGGAATGATTGAAAATGTTTCTTTAACATTAAAAAATGTTAAATGTAATGCTCCATGTACGGCAACACTTAATACTACTGAAAGTAATATTATCTCATTTGTTCCCAATAATACTTGTTTACTCATTGATAACAGCTGTAATTTTCAAATTCAAGGGGTTAATTCTGGAATAACGTTAATTACAGCTAATATTTTGGGTGCGAATTACCATAAATCTTTGCCAATTTCAGTTAAATAAATGAAAACTTAATTTAAGAATGGGACGCCACCTTTATATAAATCCGGTCATGCAATTTTTGCATATGGCTATGATGACGATATAATTGTAAACGGACAAAGAGGGGTGTTATACCTAAGAAATTCTTGGGGAGATGATTTCAAACTTGGAGCTATGACATATGATTTTTTCTTAAGGAGGTTTAGAACTGATGATTCAGTATTACAATTTAACGAAAATTAAAAAAAGCTACTTAGTTAAAACTATAGCATTATTTATTTCTATCAGTGAAATCACAGGATGCGGTAGTGGAAATAATAATTATAATGGACCTACTCCATCACCACCAAGACCAGAAAATCCTTCTATATTATTTACTCCGCAAAGTATTAATACGAGCTCTGGAATGATTGAAAATGTTTCTTTAACATTAAAACCGATTGAATGTGTTGCACCGTGTAAGGCAATCCTTAATAGCTCAGAGAGTAATGTTATATTATTTGTTCCGAATAATACTTGTTTCCTTACTAATAATAGCTGTAGTTTTCAAATTCAAGGAGTTAATTCTGGAACAACGTTAATAACAGCTACTATTGGAGGTATAAATTATCATGAATCTTTACCAATTTCAGTTAAATAAAAGCTTAGTTATAAATAATTTATTTATGTAATAAGAAGATAAATTTATCTGTATTAATTTCATGTAGTTTATAATTAATTATAAACTACATTTTATATGACTTATTATAATAGTTCATGATTAATTTTTGATACTAGATTCAGGAGAGGATTCTTCTGATAGAAAATCATTGATGTTAACAACATCACCACGGCTTGTTTCTTGGTGTACTGATTGTAAATAAGAATCACGTACAGTAGTATATAAATCAAGTGATGATTTTTCTAGTTCTTGGTCTATATCTAAAAACTTGGAGCGAATATCAATTAAATTAACTATATATAAAGCAACATTAATGTAGTTATCAGAAATTAGATACCAAGTTGGATTAAAATATACGTCTGGCACAAGTCCAATCGTATCACGTATTGTTGACGGACCTAGTAAGGGGATAACAAAATAACTACTATTTTGCCAGCCATAAACTTGGAGTGTTTTTCCAAAAGAATTTTTTTGTTGGGGTAATCCTAAACTTGAAGCAACATCTATTAAACCAGCAAGCCCTACTACAGAATTTAAACTTATGCGCATTGTAGTTTGCATTGTAGCCATACCTTTTAGCTGTAATATATCGTTAGCGAGGCTTATAAAATCTCTTAAGTTATTAAAAAAGTTATTAATTGGAGCACGAATAGGATAAGGGATATAAGTATAACCAACTGTAATAGGTCTTATAAAAGTTTTATCTATTTTCATATTTACTTTAAACATAAACCTGTTATATTTTTCTAGAGGGTCAGGAATTGGCTTATAATCTGAGCAGGTGCCGTTACTTGCACAACCTACAATTATTACAGATAATATAATTAAAGCAAATTTTTGTTTCATATTTTTATTAAATCTATAAGAGTATAATAGTTAAATAGTGATTTTATATAAATCTGCTAATCTTTGTATTGCCTCAGTTTTATTTATAAATGTTAAATTATATTTTTTAGTTAAACACTGTTGTTTAATTTCAATAAGAAAAGCTATACCAGATGAGTCAATATTAATAATTTCAGAAAGGTCAATTTGGATATTTTTAGCAGTTAAATTGTTGAAATTATTTAACTGCTCATTAATAGTAGAGATTATTAAAGGGTTAGATAATTTGTGTTTAAATTCATCAGGGCTATTTTTTAAAATCATTCTTTAATTTTCTTTAAATTATTCTTTAAGCTTTTTTCTTTAAGCCAGCATTTTTTGTTTTTAATTGATTTATTAAACCTTCCACACCATTAGATTGAATAATGTCATTAAATTGGTTCCTATATGTGGTAACTAAGCTTGCATTTTCAATTTTAATATCATATGCTTTCCATTGATTATTTAAATAGGCTAAATCATATTCTACTTTAACAGGCTGATTATTATTAGCTTTATCGTTATTTGGTAAATATACCTGACTAACTACAATAGCTAATTTATTGTTAGAAGAATTATTTATATCAGAATTTGTAATAGTGATTTCTGCATCTTGAAATTTAGATAATGCTGAAGAGTAGGTATAAATTAATAATTCTTTAAATAATTCAACTAATTGAGTTTGTTGACTAGGTTTAGCTAAACGCCAGTTTTTACCTAAAGCATATTTGGTCATAAGACGAAAATCAAATTTAGGTACAATTACATCTTGTATTAATTCATAAGGAGAATCATTTTTAAGATTTTTAAGAACTTCTCTAGTAGTATTAGCTACAATTGCACAAGGAGAATTATCTTCGCAAGAAACGTTGCTATTAACAACAATACTTCCACCATCTTGGATTTTAATTTTTTTAGGATTAGTATCCTTAGGTATGGGGTGACTAACATTTTTTACTTGAGAAGTTTTTGGTGCTTCAAGGGTTTTTAAAGTTATTTTTTTAGCTGACTCTTCTTGTTCATCAGCAAACGAAGTTATGCTTAAACTACTAATAAGGGCAATAATTAATTGTTTTTTCATTATTTTAGAGCTTTCTTTAAGTTAAAAAAATTTTTAAGATTATTTATTAGTTACATTTGTTAAAAATTTACCAATTAGGTTTTCTAAAACCAATGCAGAGGAAGTAATGGTAATTTGTCCGCCATCTCCCAAGTAATTACTGTCAGCACCAGATTGTAAACCTACATATTGTTCACCTAAAAGACCTATGGTTAAAATTTGTGCTGATGAATCAGTACTAAATTTATAACTATCATCTATTTGCATGGTGACTATTGCTTCGTAAGTTTTAGGGTCTAATTCTATATTAGTAACTCTCCCTATCGTAAGCCCAGAAACTTTAACAGGTGCATTTAGTTTTAATGAACCAATATTATTAAAGCGTGCATGTAAACTATAAACATGCTTATTAATACCTAAATTAGATTTAGAAGCAATCTTAAATGAAAGAATAGAAATACAAGTTATTCCAATTAAAACAAATACTCCAACCCAAAAATCCATTAGTATACGTTTCATATTATTTTCCTAGATAATAAAGTATATTCTAAAACATTAAAGCAGTTAATACATAATCCAATGCTAAAACAGATAAAGCAGAATTAACAACAGTTTTGGTAGTAGCTGAAGATACACCTTCCGCAGTTGGTTTAGCTACGAAACCTTGATATACTGAAATTAAATTAACTGTAATTCCAAAAATAAAACTTTTTATTATACCATTAAAAACATCTTCATGAAAAATAATACTATCATGCATTTGTGACCAAAAAGTTCCGCTATCCATATTTAGTAAAATTACGCCGACAAAATAACCACCATAAATACCACAAATATTAAAAAGTGCAGCTAATAATGGTACAGATATGATACCGCCTAAAAATTTAGGGGTAATTACATATTTAACTGGATCAATAGCCATAACATTCATCGCTTCTAACTGTTCAGTTGCTTTCATTAGACCAATTTCTGCTGTCATTCCTGAGCCAGCACGGGAAGCAAAAAGAATAGCTGTTAAAACTGGTCCTAGTTCACGCAATAAGGATATAGCAACTAAAGAACCTAGCATACTAACCGAACCAAAACGTTGTAAAGTGTTATACCCTTGTAAGCCTAAGACCATTCCTACAAATAAACCAGAAACTGAAATAATTATAATTGAACGAACGCCACTAAAATATAATTCTTTAATAATTAAAGGAATTTTTTTAAAAGTATATAATAAACTACCTAATATATTTATAAAAAGCCTGGTAATATTACCTAAACTTAAAATAAATTCAGTAAAAGGGCTACCAATTTTTCCTATTATAATGAAAATATTTTTCACTATATAGTTCTCCTTAATCATTTTAATTTAAATTCCAATAAATTCATTATAGTTCATTTTACTTTCATATTTATATTGAAATGGTCCTTTAATTTCACCCTTAATAAATTGGCAAACTAATGGATTATCAGTATTTTTAATTTCCTCAGGGGTTCCTTCTGCAATAATTTTACCATTAGCCATAAAGTAAATATCATGAGTTACTAATATTACAGTTTGATTAAAAGCTTCTCCTAGTTTTTTTATAAGCATGGCAGCTACATTTAAGGAAATAGGATCTAGACCTGTAAAAGGCTCATCATATAACATTAAATATGGGTCAAGAGCAGTTGCTCTAGCTAATGCAATACGTCTTGCCATTCCTCCGGATAATTCTTGAGGCATCATATCTTGGGTGCCAAATAGTCCTACAGCGTTTAATTTCATGGCTACTATTTTTTTAATAATTGATTCTGGTAAATTAGTGTGTTCTTTTAATGTAAAGGCAACATTTTCATAAACTGACATATCAGTAAATAGTGCTCCAAATTGGAATAACATACCCATATGAGTTCTAAACTCGCTAAGTTGTTTAGAGCTTAAATTATTTATATTTTCTCCAAAAACTTGAACGGTTCCATGATTTGCTTTAATTAATCCTGAAATTAAACGAAGTACTGTAGTTTTGCCGCAACCACTACCACCCATTATAGCAGTAATTTTGCCAGTCTTAGCTTCTAAATTTATGCCTGACAAAATAGTTAAAATAAACATTATCAAGTTTTACAGATTTATTTACCATTATAGTTTTTATATCCTAGTCGGTTATGTTGAATTTATTTTTAAAATAAATTATTCGTAATTGACAAATTAAATAAGACAAAATAATGTATTAATAAGTATTTATTATAACATATTTCATTTTATAATTGGGAGTGAGCAAGATTAATATATCGTTAATAAATATAATATGATAAAATTATATTTTATTAATTTGGTTGTGTATTATGTTAAGAGATTATATTCAATTAGTTAGATTAGATAAACCTATAGGAATTTTACTCTTATTATGGCCTACATTGTGGGGATTATTAATTGCGGGAAATGGAAACCCACCTATAAAAATAGTTTTAGTTTTTATTATAGGAGTAATTTTAACTCGTTCTGCGGGGTGTGCTATTAATGATTTTGCAGATAGGAATTTTGACAGTAAGGTTAAAAGAACGCTTAATCGGCCATTAGCAAGGAGAGCTATTAATAAAAATTCAGCTATATTTATTTGTATGATTTTGAGTTTTATAGCTTTTATTATCACAATTTATTTTTTACATATTGATACTATATTAATGAGTATTCCAGCATTAATTATTTATTTATCATATCCATTTATGAAAAGATTTTTTCTTTTCCCTCAAGCATATATGGCTATAGCTTTTAGTTTCGGTATTTTAATGGGATTTATAGAATTAACAGGAAAAATTCCATTAGAAGCATATTTATTATTTTTAGCTAATTGTTTTTGGGCGTTTGGTTATGATACTATATATGCGATGGTTGATAAAGAAGACGATTTAAAAATTGGAATTTATACATCAGCAGTTACTTTAGGAAAATATGATAGTTTAGGTGTAATTTTTAGTTTTTTATCTTTTATTTTTATATTATCCATTCTAGGTGTTTTATTAAGTATGAATTTATTTTATTGGATTTTATTATTAGGGGCATTTTTAATATTAATTTATCAAGGATTTATGATTGTTCGAGCAAATAATAAATTATTTAATATGTTTTTATTAAATAATAGAGTTGGCTTATTAATTACTTTAGGAATATTTTGTAATTATTGGTTTAAATAAAAATGAAATTAAATATAAAACATTCTGATTTTTTAAAAAAAATTCCCTCCTTACCGGGGGTATATCGTTTTTATGCAGAAAATGACGATTTGTTATATATTGGTAAAGCCATAAATTTGCATAAAAGAGTAAAATCATATTTTCAAAAAAAAGATAATAATTCTGCCCGTATTAATTTATTAGTAAAACATATAGATAAAATTGAATTTACTATAACTGAAAATGAAGTATCAGCATTTATTCTAGAAAATAATTTAATAAAAAGTTTAAAGCCCAAATATAATATAATATTTCGTGATGATAAAAGTTATCCTTTAATTAAAATTTCTAATCATAAATACCCAAGAATTGATAGCTATCGTGAAAAAAAGGTTATTGATGGTTCAGAAAATAATTTAAATAATAAAGATGGAGGTTATGTTTTTGGGCCATACCCAAGTGCATTATCAGTAAAACATAATATTGATTTAATCCAAAGATTATTTAAAATTCGTACATGTACTGATAAGTTTTTTTCTGATCGTAAAAGACCATGCATGCTATATCAAATAAAGCGTTGTACAGCACCTTGTGTAAATTATGTTTCAGATTCTGAATATAATAAACAAGTATTAGAAGTAATTGATTTTTTAGAAGGGAAGTTTGCTAAAGTTATTAATGATTTAACTATTAATATGTATAAAAGTGCTGAACAAATGGAATTTGAAAAATCAGCAATAATTCGCGATAAGATTGCAGTAATTAAAGAAATTAGCAATAATCAGATTATTAATAATTATAATAAGCCAATTAGTGCTGATATAATTTTAGTTACAAAATATACTTCCAAAATTTTTGTTTATATAGTTATTTTGCGTCATGGCATTTATATTGGCGACAATCATTTTATTTTAAATGAGGAAAAGAATGATTTAGAAAATGAAGTTTTAGAGGTGTTTTTAGAGAATTATTATTTAAGTGGTAAAAATACAAAACAAATATATATAGATGAAGTTGTTTCTAAAGAGTTTTATAAATTCTTTTATAACATGTATAAAATAAAATTAACAAAAATAAACTTAGGAAACAGGCATTTAAAAAAATTATATGATATGGCACAAGTTAATTTAAAAAAAATAATTGATGACTATATTGGTGATAAAAATTTGGAAGAATCGGCAAAAATATTAGCAAAATTTCTTGGTTTAGAAAGTGTTAATTATATAGAATGCATTGATGTGAGTCATAATCATGGAGAAAGTGCTTTGGCAAGTATTGTAGTTTATGAGGATGGTAAAATTGAAAATAGTAAATACAAAAAATATAATATTTCAGCTGAAGTAAGGGGAAATGATTTATTAGCATTTAAAACCGTTTTAGATAGACGTTTAGCGAATCTGGAAGTAGCGCTACCAGAAGTTTTATTGCTTGATGGCGGAGTATTACACCTCAACGCGGTAAAAAACATATTGATTGAGAAAGGATTATATGGTAAAATAAGGACAGCTGCTATATTTAAAGGTGATAAGAGAAGGCCTGGATTTGATAAAGTTATTTTAGATAATGGCTTGATTTTAGCGGCAAATGAAAATAAAATTTTATTCAAACTATTGCATAAACTTCGAGATGAAGCACATCGATTTGCTATAACTGGTCATAGAAAAAAACAGATAGCTAGAATGAGTATTTCACAATTGGAAAGTATACCTAATATTGGGAAAGAAAAAAGACGAGCTTTGATTAGTTATTTTGGTAGTGTTAAGAATGTTGCAAATGCATCAGTTGATGATTTAAAAAAAGTTGTTGGCATTGGTGATGAATTAGCCAATCAAATTTATTTACACTTTCATTAAAGCTAAAATACAATATGTTAAAAAAACTTTCTTGGCCTATCATTTTGACGTGGATGAGAATTTGTCTTGTTCCGTTTTTTGTTGGTATTTACTATTTACCAGATTCTTTATTGCCAATGTCGTATAAGAATATTACTGCAACTGGTATATTTGTTTTTGCAGCTTTAACGGACTATTTAGATGGTTATTTAGCAAGAAAACTAAAGCAAGAAAGTGTATTTGGTGCTTTTTTAGACCCTGTTGCTGATAAAGCAATTATTGCGACAAGTTTAGTGGTATTAGTAGATTTAAATAGAACTTTTGTATTTGCAGCTGTAATAATTATAATTAGGGAAATTACAATTTCTGCTTTAAGAGAATGGATGGCGCAGTTAGGTAAAACAAAAAATACAGCTGTAGCATATATTGGTAAATTAAAAACATCTTTGCAGTTTATTGCGATTGCTTTGTTATTACTTGATTACCATACAAATTTAGTTGGTAATTTTTTTATGTTACTAGCAGTTGTTTTTACAATAATTTCAATGCTTTATTACCTAGAACAAGCTAAAAAAATTTTAATTAGGGATTAATGATTATATGGTTAAAGAAACTAAAAAAGTGATCAAAAAGAAACAAACAAAAAGTAAGCCGGCTGCATCAAAAAAATCTTTTGAAAAAAATAAACAAGATAATAAAAAAAATATAATAGAAGATGTAATGGGACAAAATGATTTAACTGGAGAAGAGTTAGAGCGAGGAAAACATCGTAGAGTAAAATCTAAAAAAGTAGTAAAGGAAGATTTTACTGAAGTAAATAGGTTAATGAAATTGGTTAGTTCAGGCACTGAAAATTTAACTGGAGATGAATTAAGCAAATTAGAAGAACAAAAAAGAAAACTACGATTTTTATTGGGAAAAGGTAAAGAAAGAGGTTATGTTACTAATGTAGAAATAAATGATAACTTACCGGATCATATTACTGACCCAGAAATAATTGATCAGATTATCATAATGATTGAAACTATAGGGATAAAAGTTTTTGAATATGAACCTAGTCGAGAAGAGTTATTATTATCAGGTACTTCCTCAGCAACTGTTGATGATGATGAGTTTGCTGTAGAAGAGGCGGAGAAAATTTTAGCAAGCACAACTTCAGCGAATGAATTTGGTAGAACAACTGATCCAGTACGAATGTATATGCGAGAAATTGGAACTTATGATTTATTAGATAAAACTGATGAAGCTGAAATTGCCCGCAAACTAGAAAATAGTATTAAACTGATGATTTCGGTAATTGCTGACTGTCCAAAGATTGTAAATGAAATTTCAAAAGTTTATGAAGAAGTATTAGCGGGAAAAGTTAAGATAGAAAATTTTATTGATGAATTTGTCGATGAAGAAATAATAAATGTAGAAATAATGCCAGCAAAGCTTGATAGTTTTGACACCACAGAAGATGATGAAGAGCAGTTATCTAAAGAACAATTAGAACGATTAAAAAAACGTACTGCTGATTTTTTTAAAAATTTCAATAAGTTAGTAGAAAAGCAAAATAAAGTTATTGCAAAATATACCTCTGATTCAGAGCAATATAGTGTTGTTTTAAAAGATATTACCGCTGAGTTAGAAAAAGTAAGGTTTACTAATAAGCAAATTGAAATTCTTTGTGACACTCTACGTAAAGCACATAAAGAAATCAAAATACTGGAAAATGAAATTTTTCATATTGCTTGTGATGTAATTAAAGTCCCTGAAGATAAGTTTAGAAAAGAGTTTGCTTTTAATGAAACTAGCTGGGTAGAAAAACATATTCCGACTAAAAAATATGCTGATATATTTAAGAAACTAAAATTTGATATTGTTGAAAAACAAGAAAAAATTAAGCTGGTAGAGAATGATTTAAAAATTTCTGTGGAAGTAATTAAACGTTTATTTAAGCAATTATTAAAAGCTGAGAGAGAACAGAAAAAAGCTAGAACAGAAATGGTTGAATCTAATTTACGTTTAGTTATTTCTATTGCTAAAAAATATACTAATAGGGGTTTACATTTTCTTGATTTGATTCAAGAGGGGAATATTGGTTTAATTAAAGCAATCGATAAATTTCAGTATCGTAAAGGTTATAAATTTTCAACTTATGCAACTTGGTGGATTCGTCAGGCTATTACTAGAGCTATAGCTGATCAGGGGCGGACAATAAGGATTCCTGTACATATGATTGAGACAATTAATCGTATGAGTAAAGAACACAGAAAGTTACTACAAGAGAAATCTGGTGAACCTCTAACTAAGGAATTAGCGCAAAGAATGGAAATTTCTGAAGAGAAAGTAAGAAAGATTTATCAAGTAGCTCATGATTCTATTTCTATGGATGCACCTATTGGTGATGAAGATGATACAAGTTTTGGTGATTTTATTGAAGATAAATCAAGTGTTATTCCTGCTGATCATGGAGTTGATTATAGTTTAAAGAAAACAGTTAGAGAAGTTTTAGATACATTGTCTCCGCGTGAAGCAAAAGTATTATGTATGCGTTTTGGAATAGATACTTTAACAGATCATACATTAGAAGAAGTAGGTAGACAATTTGATGTTACTCGTGAGCGTATTAGGCAAATAGAAGCTAAAGCAATTAGAAAGTTGCGACAACCTAATCGTGCGGATAAGTTAAAAAGCTTTTTAGACAGTTTTAATCAATTAGAAAATATTGAATTAGAGAAAACAGATGAAGTATATGATTTTGAAGAAGAATTGGACGATGAATAAATAATTTAATAAAGGAAGGCTTCTTTTATTAAGGGTATTGTTATATTTCTTTTTTTAATTAATGCTATACTAGAAATTTTATGGATAGCATTAATTAAATGACCAATATTGCGTTCAAAATGATTCATTAAATAATTTAGTTCTGTATGAGAAATTTTAATACCTTCTTTACGAATATATATTTCTAAAGCTTGTAATAAATTGTTATCATCAAGAGCTTTTAAGTTTAAATTTAATCCTGATTGGATTCTTGTTTTCAAATCTTCTCTTACCTTACAGTGTTCTAAATTAATTTTACTACTAGTTAATAAATAATTATTTTTAGCATTTAATTTAATATAGTTAAACAAATCAAACAATAAGATTTGCTGATTATCATCTAATAAATCAATATTATCAATAGCTATAAACCTATTATTATCAGCAATATTATATAAATTATTTGAATTCTCTGTATTAGTTTTAAACTCCTGATAATCTAAATATATTGAGGTTTTTGATTGCATATGTGCTAAATTGACCCATGATTTTAATAAATGAGTTTTACCGCTTAAAGGCTCACCAATTATATGTGTAAATTGACTAGAAAAACTTTGTAAGCTAGCGCTAATAATTTCATTTTTCATGGGCATAAAATTATTAAAAGTTGGTTTATAGTCGAATAAGTCTAATAGAGGTTGTTTCATTAATATTTATTCTTCTAATACTAGTTATTTTCTTTGTAATAATTTGATTTAAGGTAATAAAGTCTTGCATGTTTTAATAAAACTACAGTAATTGCAGATAATGGTAGCGCTAATAAAACTCCAACAATTCCAAATAGTTTACTAAAAATTAATAAAGCTAAAATAATTAAAACTGGATTTAAACCAATTTTACCGCCAACTAAAAATGGAGTAATAAAACTACTTTCTAAAACATGACCAATAATAAAAATAACGAAAATAATATAAATTTGATTCATACTTGTAAAATTTGCAAGAGCAATTGTTAGAGTAATAATAAATCCTGATAATAAACCTAAATAAGGTATGAATACTAATAAACCTACGATAAAGCCAATTACAATTCCTCCATGTAGCCCTGCTACTTTTAAAGTAAGGGCATAATAAAATGCCATTATTATCATAACAGATAATTGACCGCGTAAATAAGCTGCAAGCATTTTATCTATATCTTTAATTATGGTATGTACTGCTTTAAGATGGCTGCGAGGGATTAGCATATCAAAAAAATTAATAATTTTATGCCAATTAACAATTGAAAAAAATAATATAAATGGAACTAGTACAATGCAACCTAAAAACTGAAAAATAATTAAAGTATTTTTTGCAATTGGTGAGGATAAATTAAACTGATTATAAAGATTAGTAAAATGATTTAATATTGAGGTTTTTATATCTTCTAGATTTAAAATTAAATGAGTTCCATATTTTGCATTTATATTTTCAAGAATGTTTTTATTAAATAAAACAATAAGTTCTGGAATTCTTTTAAATATAATTTTTAGTTCTGAGATAAAAGATGGAATAATATAAAAAGGTATAGCTAAAAATAATAAAAATACAATGATAGTTATAAAAAAACTGGTAATTGTACGCTTAATTTTAAATTTTTTATACATTTTTTCTACAAGTGGGTTCACTATATAAGTTAAAATCAGGGCTACTATAAAAGGAATTAAGATTCGCCCAAGCAATGTTAAAATAACAAAAGTAAAAAATAAAACCATAACAAGGCTAACAATTGATTTGTTTTTTAAAAACTGGTGCATTTTAAGTTAATTCCCTATTAATTATTTTAAATTTGACTGTTATACCAGATTATACTATTTTTTGGAGAACTAAGTGTATGCAAACTTCAATAACATATAAAGATGCAGGAGTTGATATTATTGCAGGAGAAGAATTGGTTGAGAGAATTAAGCCTTTTGCTAAAAAAACGATGAGAAAAGAAGTTTTAGCCGGAATAGGAGGATTTGGTGCTTTATTTGAAATTAGTAAGAAATATATAAATCCAGTATTAGTATCAGGAACAGATGGGGTAGGCACAAAATTAAAATTAGCTTTTGAATTAAATCAACATAATACTATAGGGATTGATTTGGTAGCAATGTCAGTTAATGATATTTTGGTTCAAGGAGCAGAGCCATTATTTTTTCTGGATTACTTTGCTTGTAGCAAGTTGGATGTTGAAACTGCAACAAATGTTATTAAAGGAATAGCCTTTGGTTGTGAAGAATCTTCTTGTAGTTTAATTGGTGGTGAAACAGCTGAAATGCCAGGAATGTATAGTGATGGTGAATATGATTTAGCTGGTTTTGCAGTTGGTGTGGTGGAAAAATCAAAAATTATTGATGGAAGTAAATTAGAGATTGATGACGTTATTATTGGTTTAGCTAGTAGTGGATTTCATTCAAATGGTTATTCGCTAGTACGTAAAATAATTAAACATGCAGGCTTAGATTTAAATTCAATGTATGATGAATCAGTATCTTGGGCACAAGCAATTCTTCAGCCAACAAGGCTTTATGTAAAAGTAATACTAGATTTATTAAAAACTATTAATGTTAATGCTATGGCTCATATTACAGGTGGTGGAATTAGTGGCAATATAGCTAGAGTTTTTCCTAATCATTTGGCGGCAGAAATTGAAATTAAGAATTTACCAAAAATAAAGATTTTTGAGTGGATTAAGGAAAAAGCACAATTAACTAATGAGCAAATGTGGGAAACTTTTAATTGTGGTATTGGTTATGTGGTGGTTGTTAATAAAGCTAATCTGGATGATGTTTTTTCAGTATTAAGAAAGCATGATATAAAAGGATATATTTTAGGTAGAGTTATTAATAAAGAGGGAAAAACCAAGGTTTATTATATTTAAAATTATTAAAGATATAGGTGGAATATGGAAGCGTTTGTAAGAAGAGTTAAATCTTTTTTGGCACAATTGCAGCAATATAATTTATCGTCCAGTGAAAGAAAAGTTGTAGGTCTTGCAGCATTGGGCGGGATGTTGGAGTTTTATGATTTTATTATTTACGGGATGTTTTCTATATATTTTGCTGACCAATTTTTTCCTAATGGAAATGCTTTTATAAGTATTATTCAAAGTTATATAGTATTTGTGTTAGGCTATCTTGCTCGTCCAATAGGAGGAATTATTTTTAGCTATATTGGTGATGAAGATGGACGGAAAAAAGTTTTAATTATGACTATTACTTTAATGGGATTATCATCCTTAGGTATTGGCATACTACCCCCATATAAGGAAATTGGAATGGCTGCTCCGATTATATTGCTTCTTCTACGTTTAATTCAAGGTCTTGCCCTAGGGGGAGAGTTACCTAGCACTTATGTATATATTAATGAATCTATGCCTAACAAGTTAGGAACTGGATTTGGCTGTACTATGGTTGGAGTGAATGGAGGATTATTACTTGGTATTATAATTAATCAGTTTATAAACGCTTATTATTCTCATCAAGAGATAATTAATTATGCATGGCGATTCCCTTTTATTTTAGGGGGAATATTGTGTTTAATTAGCTATAAAATTAGATATAGCTTACATGAAACGCAAGCATTTAAACAAATTGTAGATAAGCCAAAAATTCCAATATTTTATTTATTAAAATTTCATTTGTTTCAAGTATTAATGGGAATATTTATTACAGCGATTATGTCTTCCATGTCAGTTGTGGTTATTGTTTTTATGCCAACTTATTTAGCGAAAATAATTAAAATTAATCAAGATTTAATTCCTTTTTTAATGTTTTTAACTTCTATAGCTAATTTAATTATAATATTTTTAACAGGAATATTAGCCAATATTATTCATCCAAAAAAGATTTTTTTGATATTAATTATTATTGCTATACCATTAGTTTTTGCATGTTATTATCTACTTGCTAATCAAATATTATTAGGTATTTCATTAATTACGTTAGGAATTATAGAAGGAGTAGCAGCAGCATTAACTCCATTAATACTGACGACATTATTTCCTACTAAAGTAGGTTTAACTGGAGTTGCAGTTTGCTATAACATAGGTTTTACAATGTTTGCAGGGTTTGCGCCGGTTATAATTACAAGTTTGGTTAATTCAGGGTTTAATGTATTTATAGTGCCAGTAGTTTATTTATGGGTAATGCTGATTTTAAGTTTATTGGGTTTATTATTAATACATAAAAAACTAAGCGAATTTTAATCAATAAATAATTTTTCGCGGTAATATTTTAATTCATTAATAGATTCATGAATATCTGCCAATGCTTCATGTTTGTTATGTTTTTTAAACCCATTATATATTTCTGGGTACCATCTTTTTGCTAACTCTTTAAAAGTACTAACATCTATTGTTCTATAGTGTAAATATTTTTCAAGAGTTGGCATATATTTAATTATAAATTTTCGATCTTGATAAATTGTATTTCCACATAATGGAGAAGCAGATTTAGGGACATATTTTTTAATGAATTTTAATAATTCTTTTTCCGCAGTTTCTACAGTAAATTTTGATATTTTAACACGTTCTAATAAACCACTCTTTGTATGAGTTGTTACGTTCCATTTATCCATTTTTTTTAATTCAACTTTATCTTGAAAAATGGCATAGCTTGGTGATTCTGCTAATATATTTAATTCATTATCAGTAATTACTACTGCTACTTCTAAAATACAATGCTCATCTGGATCTAATCCTGTCATTTCCATATCCAGCCAGATTAGATTGCTTGTATTTTTTGATACTAATGGTTTATCTAACATAGTTTATTTCTCTTTAGATAAAACGAACCGCTAAATTAAGTGGTGGGCCCTGCTGGACTCGAACCAGCGACCAAAGGATTATGAGTCCTCTGCTCTAACCAACTGAGCTAAGAGCCCACTTAAGATGAGGGAGCAATTATGCCATATCTATTTATTTTTTGCTAAAATATTTACAGCATTATATCATTGAGTAAATTTTATTATAAAAGAATCAAAGACGAAAAATATTAAAAACTTTTATAAAATTAAACTTAATCATATTCTATAAAACATATATAAAAATTAGAAATATGGGGCAAATTCAAAAAATATATGCTATAATTCTTAAGTTTTGCATGATGAAATTTAGCAATGAATAAATTTAAATACCCTTTTTATATTAGTAAGAAAATCTTATATATAAGTATATTGTTTTGTTTATTTATAAAGTTTTCTTTTGCTCAGAAAGCTTTTGAATTAGAAAGTTTATATATAAAAGATATGCTAATTGATTCAACAGTACCAAGGGGTATGTGCAGTGAAGATATCGTTTGTAGTTCCGAATTAACATCCCAATTTTATAAAGAAAATAAATTTTTGCCAGTATGGAGTAATAATGGCAGTTTAACCTCAAAAATTAAAGACTTTATAAAGGTTATAAACTTATCTTATGAAGATGGTCTAACTCCCCCAAAATATCATATTAATGAAATAAATACTCTTTTAAATAAAATTAAAAGCAATAATAAAAGCTTCTTTGATTTTTCTTCAAGTAATTTAGAAAAGAATCCAGATTTAATTAGTCAATTAGGAGATCTAGATTTATTATTAACTGATGCATTTTTTCTCTATGCTTCTCATCTTGTATATGGTGAAAATATTGTAATTAATAAAAATAAAAAAGGAAAAACTTTTTACTTTAGTCAAATGTTTGATAAAAAATCAGTAGATTTATTTAAAGAATTTAATAAAGCATTAAACGGTAATATTAAAGATGTTTTAGCTAATTTAGCTCCTCGTTATAGTGGTTATATTAAATTAAAAGAAAAGCTTTTAGAGTATTTAGCTATTGCTGACAATGGTGATTGGAGGAAAATCCCATCAGGTAAAAAACTAAAAATTGGAGATCATGGAATAAGAGTATCATTATTGCAAAAAAGATTACGAGCAACCGGCGAGCTTGATATTAACGAAAAAAATATTGTAGAAGATGCTGTTTTTGATAAAAATTTAGAAGATGCTGTTATGAGGTTTCAAGACAGTCATGACTTAGATGTTGATGGTGAAGTTAGCACAGAAACTTTAAAAGAGCTTAATGTTCCAGTTGCAACACGTATAAAACAGATTAAAATTAATATGGATAGATTAAGATTACTCCCCAATGATTTAGGTGAGCGTTATGTTATAATAAATATTCCTAATTTTTTATTGGAAATTTATGATAAAAAGCATTTAGTGCTTGATATGCCGGTTATTGTGGGGAGAGTAGGTTGGAGAAGTTGTATTTTAAGCAGTAAAATTATAAATATGGAAATAAATCCTTATTGGTATGTACCAAGAAATATAGCTGTTAAAGAAATTTTGCCTGAACTTAAAAATGATCCTGATGTTTTAAAACAAAATGAAATTCGCACATTTAAAAAAATAGATGGTAAAGATATAGAAATAGATTCTTCTAAAGAAGATTGGGCAAATGTTGAATCTAAAAATTTTAAATATTTATTTCGTCAAGATCCAGGTATTTTAAATCCTTTAGGGAAAGTCAAATTTGTATTTCCTAATTATTGTACTATTTTTCTTCATGATACGCCTTCACCTGATTTATTTACCTATTCTCGTAGGGATTTTAGTCATGGCTGTATACGCATTGGTAAGCCATTGGAGTTAGCTGCTTATTTGATAGAAAACCAAGCTCCTTGGACTAAAGAGAAGTTATTAAGCAAAATAGAATCAGGAAAACAAGAAACAATAAAGTTAGCTAATCCATTGAATATATATGTTATTTATGAAACAGTCTGGGTAGATGCCAATAATGTATTACAATTTAGGGAAGATATTTATAATATGAATAATTTTCCAGTTACTATAGATAAACCTGATAGCGATAGTGATGATGATTAATGTGAATCTAAATACCCTTTATATAGCATCAATCCTGATAACGTCTTACTGTCGTTTAATTTTCCGCTATATGCTAGTTTAAAACATTCTTCTATTGGTAAGGTAAATGTTTCAATAAATTCTCCATGATCTAATTGTTTTTCTCCCGCGGATAGATTTTCTGCAAGATAATAAGATATTTTCTCATCAGAATAGCCGATACAAGGCAAACATTCACCGAGTTTTGTCCAATTTTTAGCAGAGCATCCGGTTTCTTCGCGAAGTTCTCGAATAGCGGCATCTAATTCAGTTTCGTTATCATCAATTTTACCTGCGGGAATTTCTATTATTTCCATTTGAACTGAATGGCGAAATTGACGCTCTAAAATAATTTCATTATTTTCAGTAATTGCAATTATTGCTGTTGCGCCGGGATGTTTAATATATTCATATACAAAAGTAGAATTATCAGGGTATTGAATTTTATCTCTAATAACTTTTAGAAATTTACCTGAAAATACTAGACTAGATTCAATAATTTTTTGTTTTAAAGTTGTCAAGGATTAAATTTTCCTTATAAAAGAAAAGAGAGACTAGTTCAATAAGCCGGATTCTGTATAAAGCAATCATTCATCTAGGCTTTGCATTACTGTAAAGCTCAAGCAACCTACCCGTATTTGTAAATGTGCAGGATAACACAACAAACACCTATTTGGTCTTGCACCTAACGTGGTTTTGCCTGCCTTAATTATCACTAATTAAGCGGTGCGCTCTTACCACACCTTTTCACCCTTACCTATAATAAACTTATAGGCGGTTCATTTTCTGTGCCACTTTCAGTTGCAGTTAAAGAACTACACCTGGGAATTACCCAGCGTCATTATCCTGTGGTGTCCGGACTTTCCTCTAAGTTTTAAAACTCAGCGATTGCCTAAACTAATCTCTAAGCCTAGATTTTAT
The DNA here is from genome assembly GCA_937872505.1 of uncultured Neisseriaceae bacterium. Classification (GTDB taxonomy): domain Bacteria; phylum Pseudomonadota; class Gammaproteobacteria; order Burkholderiales; family UBA11063; genus Aquella. The sequence continues at coordinate 19,132 of CALMTA010000037.1, forward strand.
CATATTTTATGAGTTAAAATAAAGCTTGAATTTGCGTATTCTATAGTTTTAGTTTATTTTGTAAGACATTCTGCAAATTATATTGTGTAAGTTAGTATGATATAATTTTGGCGAGTCGTGTTTTATTCCACAACTTCTTCAGCTTTATTTTCGTTGCCCATACTTTTAAATGGCTAGAGTCATTTATAATAAAGCTTGAAACCTTAAAATTTTATTATAAACCTATTTTCATATTAGCAAAGGGAGTTAGCAAAATATTATGAAAAAATCACTTACAATTTTACTAATATTATTCTTTAATTTAATTTTTGCAAATAATTTTAATATGGAAAATTTCTTACCATATAAAAATGAATACAAAAAAATCACAGATGATGCATTTTTTAAAGCGAATAGTTTGCATCAAAATATTTGTCAAAAAAATAACTCTATAGATATAACAGATTTTGCAGATATTAAAATAACTTCCGCAGTTTCCGATGTAGTAGTATGTTTTTCTTCTCCGAATATAAATTCGCTTAATATATCTTCAGCAGGTTCTGTTCAAAATGTTGAATTAAATACGCATGCTCCAAATGGACGAGTAAGTAGTGCACCATATTTGATTAAAGGGACTGTAGCATATGTTAATGGCAGCATAGGATCTGAATTATCTATGGCGGGTGGGGGTTTTTCCGATAAAAGAACCGCGATTGTGGGGTTTTTTCTTTCCGCTATAAAATGGCAAGTCCATATAAATAAAAATTGTGTTTTTTCCTCCCGGGGAAAA
>CALMTA010000038.1 GCA_937872505.1 uncultured Neisseriaceae bacterium
ATTAATTTCAACTTCTTCTTGAGAACTTAGTTGTTCTTTTACAAGTTTGGCAATATTTAGTAATTGTGCATTATCTTTTTTTGAAATTGTTTTATTTATTTTAGATTTTTTTAAAATATGATTATAAATAAGGTAATCAAAATCATCTCCGCCTAAATTAGAGTTACCACTTACAGCTAAAACTTCAAAAACTCCTTTATGTAAATTAAGAATTGATACATCTAGAGTGCCACCACCTAAATCGTAAACTAAAAATTTACCCTCATTTTTACTATCTAAACCATAAGCAATTGCTGCAGCTGTGGGTTCATTAAGGAGACGAAGAACTTTTAAGCCGGCTAATTGAGCAGCATGTTTTGTTGCTTGACGTCCAGCATCATCTAAATATGCAGGAACAGTAATAACTGCAGCGCTTGGTGTTTCACCTAAACTATTAATAGCAATGTTTTTAAGATATTTTAGAATTTCGCTGGAGATATCAATTGGATTTTTATTACCTTGATTAGTTTTAATTTCAATTAACATATTATTATCAGAAAATTTATAGGGATATTTTGAAGTATCAATATCAAGTGAGGATTTTCCCATAAAACGTTTTATTGATACAATTGTATTTTCAGGGTCAATTATTCTTTGTGATAATGCATCTTTTCCTACAGTTATGGTTTTATTTTTATCATAATGAACTACTGAAGGTATTAATAAATCGTTAATTTCATTGGCTAATACAACAGCTTCTTTATTTTTAACAGTAGCTACTAAAGAATTAGTTGTGCCAAGATCAATACCGATGGCAATATTTTTTTTATGCGGTTTATTATTAGTATCAGGTTCAGAAATTTGTAATAGAGCCATTTTCAAATCCTTGATTTTATATTATATCGTGTATGCTATTGTTTACTAAATGTTCTAATTTATCATAAAAAGCTAATTGTTCAATTAATTTTTTGATTCCTTTATAATCATTACTAGCATTTTGTTTAGAAATATGTGTAAAAGCTATATTTAAATTATCTACAATAATATTTTTTTTAGTTTTAATTTTTTCTTCAATATTTTCTAAAGCTACTAGATTCTTAGTTGTTTTTGCCTCTTCAATTTCTTCATGTATTTCCATTTGTTCTATAATAAATGTTTCAGAAATTGAAGTATCATTATTAAGGTTATATGCAATATCATGTAAATTAAGCAGTAAAATTGCTCTTGATAAAGGGTTAAGTAAAGTTTTATAAGCATTATTTATATGGGCAGATATAGCTATAATGATATCTTTATTGATAGTTAAATTTTTATCAGATATAAAATAATCAGGATGAAATTGTTTTTGTAATTTTAGATAAGCTTGACGCAAACTCTCAGTGTTAATTAAAAAAATTTCCTTAAAACCAAATACTTCGAAATAGTTTTTATTAAGTATGTCCTGAAATTCGTGATTTTTTATAGTGAGCCTCTTATTTGATAGATACTTTAAATAGTAAAACTTTCGCCACAGCCACATTCACCTTTTACATTTGGATTAGTAAATTTAAATCCTTCTTGAAAACCATCTTTAGTGTAATCTAATTCTGTGCCATCAAGATATTGCAGGCTTTTTCTATCCACAAAAATTAAAATACCATTAGATTCAAACTCTTCATCATCGGCATTTTTTGCATCTACAAATTCTAATTTATAGGCTAAACCTGAGCAACCTGTAGTTTTAACGCCTAGACGTAAGCCAATCCCTTTTCCACGGTTAAGTATATAATCTTTAACTCGTTTAGCAGCTATTTCTGTAGCAGTAATTGCCATATTTCTAACTCACTTTTTGTTTATTTTTAAAATCATTAATTGCAGCTTTTATTGCATCTTCTGCGAGCACAGAACAATGAATCTTAACAGGTGGCAACTCAAGTTCTTCTGCAATATGGTTATTTTTTATTTCAGTTGCTTCATTTAGATTTTTACCTTTAAG
>CALMTA010000039.1 GCA_937872505.1 uncultured Neisseriaceae bacterium
AAAATTAATTTATGCATTTTGGCCTCGCAATACATAAAATATATGAGACATTTTAACATAAATAGTAAACTAATTAACTAATTTGTTTAATTTTAGTAATTTAGCTATAAGGCATATTTTTATTTTAAAATTAATTAAAAATATTTTGATGATAATAATTTTAATGACATTAATTATTTAAGCATGATGCTAAGCTACATTTAGTAATGCAAGGGTGGATCGCCCAATACAAGATAAATTTTATGATAAAGCAACGGTATAATTTTAACAAATTTTATTACAGTTTTGGCAATAAAATAGTTTCCTTTTAGAAATTTTTTGAATTAACAAAATATTATAAAATTAATACTAATAAAATAATAAATAAATGACAAAAATGTTACTTTTATTTTTAATACAACTGATTTATAATTTGTAATTGCCATAGATTAAATTTTCAGAAGGAACAAAAAATGAATAATTTTAAAGATATAAAAACTCACTTAAATAGTCATACCACTTCAGTTAATTTAAGCTGGGAAGAAAATAAACAAAAAGCTAGTATAAAAATATTAAATTATATAAATGGTTTAGTAAATGAGTTTAAGATTGACAGTAAAGATACATTTGATCAAAAAATTATCAAATCAAAAAATATCCAACAAACACAAAAGACTCTTCTATATGTTTTAGATAAACTACAAAAATCATTAAATCAAGGGTTTTCTCCAAATTTTGAAGAGTTTGATAATATTGCAAACAATGATAAATTAGATAAACAACTTTATCTTAATCTAACTGGTCAATCTAGTATAAGTGAAAATATTGATACAAATCATATGTCCATAAAGCCTCTAAGGGAAAAAGAGTCAAAAACACTTTTAAAAAATCTAAAAATTATAATTACTCATAAAAATACAGATGGTTTTTGGAATAATTCAAATACAAAAACTAGTTGGTTTGGTAAAGATAAATATAATAGTCGAACAAAAACGCATCAAGATTTTGTAAACTTTATTAATAATGGTTGTGTTGGTTATGGTAAATTTTTTACAAATTTATCACAATTAAAAAATCAAAAAAATACATTAAAATATATTGGCGGAGTTGGGCATCATAGTGCTAAACTGATAGAAAAATTATTTGGATTAGATGAAGATTATAAATATATAAAAGGTTTTGGGGTTTTGGATTTAGGACATAAGTATAATTTTGCTCAGATAAAAGGAAAATTTGACAAAGGCGGTGTTCCTATATCGGGGCAAATTAAATGTCATAATGATAATAGTTCACTAATTAAAAATAGTGTAGAATTTTATAAAAACCCAAAAGATGGCAAATACTATTTCAAGCGTACAATAATACAAAAAGACAGTAACTTAAAGATTTACTTATTTAAAACAAATAATTTTTATAGTAATACTTTCAAGAATATTATAGGTACTACTGATAAATTAGAAAATATAGAAAAAGAAACCCCAGTATTTATTGGGAAAAAAACCGTAAATGGCTATAGTGGTAATTTACAATTAGGAGAAAAATGTCTAACTGGTGATTTTGATAATAATTTTCAAATAACCAAATTAAAAGAATTTGGTTTAATAAATAATCAATCTGATATTCAATTAATCCATATCGGTAATGATTCAAGGCAAAAAGAAATAGTTAAAGATTATGATTTAAATAAACCTTATTGGTTTAGTCAATCAACTTTATTTTCATCAAAAGACTTCGAATATCTTTTTAATAAGCTTAATAATATTAAACAATCTTTTAATAATGAATATATTAAACAGAAAGTAAGCGATGGTTGTATTTCAGAATATACTGGAGAAACTAATAATGAAAATCCTCATGGATTTGGAATAATTAATTGGTCTGATACAAAACATACGTTTATTGGTGAATTTAAAGATGGAAAGCCTCTATGTGGACTTATAATTAAAGATAATAAAGTGTTTCATATTGAATATAATTATAATGATATAAATGAAATAAAAACTGTTGAAAAAAATATTGATGAATATAGTTTAAATATATTTATGGAAAGTATTTATGAAAAGTATAATTACTTTATTATTGATAATTATAATAATTTAAAGCTAGAATCATTATTAAATCTTATAACTCAAAACACTGGTTTTAAAATAAAAGTTTCGCATAAAAATAGTGTTGAAAAAAATAAGGAAATTTTATTATTAATGCAATTTAAAAATGTTGAAGATTTAATGATTGAATATAATAGAAATCCTAATCCATTAGATTATTTAACTGAGTCAGAAATTAAAGAAGTGTTAAAAGATCCGCAAAATTATCAATTACCAGTTTTAACATCTTTAATTCCAGATGGCATTTATGATGCTGATAAAATATTTGATTCTTGGTATTGTCTTTACATTTTAAAACCTTCATTTAAGAAAATTATAGATGATATTATACCTAAATTTAGTCATGCTATAAAATTAAATAAAAAGCATAGTATTGTATATGAAAATATTAATGAAGATAAAATAATAGCTTATAATTTTATTGATAGTAAATTAGAGAGTTTTATTAATGTTATAAAGCTTTTTAATAAAATACCTAACTTAAATAACATAGATTCTCTTACAAAAATGATTTATACATTACATTATACAAGTAAAAGTGGCATAGTTAATTTATTAGGTAATGGTAATAAAGAATTAGGTAAAAAAGAATATAACGATTTGAAAAATAAGGTTTTATTTGCTATGGGTGAAGATCTTGGTGACAGTAGGTATATGATAAAAGTTTTTACTAATTTTGATGATGAACCAAGTCTTAAACATTATTATTATAAGTCTGAAGGCTCTGCAGATAAGGTTTACAAAAAATTATACCATCCTTCTGAGGTACAATTTATCTTAAAAAATAATATACTTTATGATAATTTTGAGGAAGCTTATAAATCTTTATTTCATGAAGAGGAATCAATACTTAAATTATCATCTGAATTATCTGGAGAAAATGTTAAGAAATTATATATTTTAGAACATCGCCATGATGCTGAAGAAATAATTGAACGTTTGAAAAATAATATATGTAAATCTCTTAGAGAAAAATTTAAAAATGATGCTTAACAAAAATTTAGTTTTGTGATATAATATTTGGCTCAAAAGTTTAAAAAAACTATTTGATTGGTGGTAGTTGCGGTTCCATAAGTATTTGTTTTAATAAGCAAATCACCGGCTATCTAGTGAGAAAAAATTATGTAAGGTGGTAGAAATGCCTAAAATGAAAACAAAATCAAGTGCTAAGAAGCGCTTCAAGGTTTTGAGTAATGGTGGAATAAAGCGCTCGCAAGCGTTTAAGCGTCATATTCTAACAAAGAAAACAACAAAAAACAAGAGGAATTTGCGAGGAACAGTAATGGTCCATGCAAGTGATGTTGCTAGTATTAAATCTATGATGCCATACGCTTAAGGAGTAAAAAATGACAAGAGTAAAACGTGGTGTTACAGCTAAAGCAAGACATAAAAAAATATTGGCATTAGCAAAAGGTTACCGTGGTCGTCGTGGTAATGTTTATCGTATTGCTAAAGAAGCGGTAATGAAAGCTGGGCAATATGCCTACAGAGATCGTCGTCAAAGAAAACGTCAATTTAGAAATCTTTGGATTGTACGTATAAATGCAGCATGCCGTGAATTAGGATTAACTTATAGCAATTTTATTAATGGTTTAACAAAAGCTAATGTTACGGTTGATCGTAAGGTTTTATCAAGTTTAGCAATAACTGATATGACAGCATTTGCTAAATTTGTAGAAATTGCAAAAAGTCATATATAATCAAATTAGTTTAAATTTGTTTTATAATAATGGGGGTTAGAGTTTTTCTGACCCCTTTTTGTTTTTTATTGAATGGTGAATCATGAATGATTTGGAAAAAATACTACATGAAAGTATTAATGAATTAAAACAAATTAATAAAATGTATGATTTAGATCAGTTAAAATCTAAATATATAGGTAAATCTGGGTTGATAACTGCATTTATGCAGCAATTAAGGGAATTACCGATTGAGGAAAGAAAAGAGTTAGGCGCTAAGATAAATAGAGTAAAGAATAAGTTTGAAGAGTTATTGCAACAACAAAAAGAATATATTTTAAATCAAGAGTTAACAAAAAAACTAGCCCATGAGTCGATAGATGTAACGTTAAAGGGGCGTGGCAATAGCAGTGGAAGCTTACATCCTGTTTCATTGTCTTTTAATCGAATGTTCGACATTTTTAAGCAATTAGGTTTTGATATTGCTGACGGCCCAGAAATTGAAACTGATTATTATAATTTTCAGGCGCTAAATATTCCAGAAAACCATCCGGCACGTGCTATGCAGGATACTTTTTATACTGAAGGCTGTCATGTTTTAAGAACGCACACATCTCCGGTACAAATCCGTTATGCGCAAGCACATAAGCCGCCGATTAAAATAATTGCACCAGGTAGAGTATATAGGGTAGATATGGATGCAACCCATGTGCCAATGTTTCATCAGTTAGAAGGTTTATGGATTGATGAAAATATTAGTTTTGCTAATTTAAAGGCAGTTATAACTCAGTTTTTAAGGCAATTTTTTGTTGATGATAATTTAAAAACTAGATTTAGGGCATCTTTTTTTCCATTTACTGAACCATCAGCAGAAGTAGATGTATTATCTTCTAATGGAAAATGGCTTGAAGTGGGCGGGTGTGGTATGGTTCATCCAAACGTGTTAGTTAATATGAATATTGATCCAGAAAAATATAGTGGTTTTGCTTTTGGCATAGGAGTTGATAGGTTTACTATGCTACATTATGGGATAGAAGATTTACGGTTGATGTTTGATAATGATTTAGATTTTTTACAACAGTTTAGAGGTGCAAATTAAAAGACCAATGTATAATCATTGGTCAATTAAAAATTAATTACCTGTTATAGAAATGGTTTCAGATTTAGCACTATTTAAATTTAAGTTTAGGTGTGAATTAGTACCGCTACCACCTTGAGATTTATAAGTAAATGAAACTATGCAAGATTCACTACTATTTACAGGGATGCTATTAATTTTTATTTGACAATCAAAAATAGACTTAAAAAATTGATCATTTAAATTATAATCGCGATGGTTTTTAGCAATTGTTATAGCGGGAGTTTCAGGATCAAGATTCCAGGATAGAACCGGATTTTGTTCAGAACCATTTTTAAATGCAACTTTGATGGTGCATACTTTATTGTTAGTCATATTGTTACAATTGTTATCGGTAGCAATATTAATAGTAGGAGGATTATTAAAGCCAATACCACAACCAAAAAGTACAGAAATGGTTGATAAAAAAATAATAAATAGTTTCAATTTTAGAGCCTTTTATAGGAACATAATAAGTTAATTTAAAGTTTTAATTGTCGCTATTATAGCATGTTAATATTGTTAAAAGCAAATAAAATAAGAAAGTTCATAATTCAAATTTTGAGGTTAAATTAGATGAAGTTATCTTTAGATTGGTTAAAAAGCTGTGTAGAACAAATAGCAAATTGGGAAGAAATATTGGAAAAGCTTACCATGGCGGGAATTGAAGTAGAAAATATAATTTCTATGGATAAAGATAAGGTAGTGGAGTTTAAAATTACTCCTAATAGAGGAGATTGTTTATCAGTTTATGGGTTATTACGGGAAATTGCGGCTTTAGTATCAGAGGTAGTGGTTAAAAAAGAATTTGATAATACTTACAAAGTTGTAAGCCAAATTCCCGATAAAATTAAAATTAATTTAATTGCTAAAGAATTATGCCCTAATTATGCAGGTTTAGTGATAAAAGGTTTAAATAATCAAGTTCAAACACCCCAATATATACTAGACAGGTTGGGTAAATCTGGAATTAGAGCAATAACAGCTATTGTAGATATTACTAATTATGTAATGCTGGAATTAGGGCAGCCTTTGCATGCTTTTGATTTAAACAAGGTTGGAGAAACTATACAAATAAGGCTTGCTAATGACCATGAAAAAATTAAATTATTAGATGGAAAAGATGTTAATTTATTATCTGATACATTAATAATTGCTAATTCTAAAGATGAACCAATTGCTATTGCGGGTGTTATGGGGGGGATGGATTCTAGTGTAATAGAATTAACCAACAACATAGTTTTAGAAAGTGCATTTTTTATTCCAGATATTATTACTGGAGTTAGTAAAACTTATGGAGTTAATTCAGAGTCAGCTTATAGATATGAGCGAGGGGTTGATTATAAATTGCAATATTTAGCAATTAACTATGCGGCTAAATTAATTCAAGAAATTTGTGGGGGTAAAATTGGAGAAATAGCTCAAGCTACTTCAGAATATATGCCTAAAGTAAAGTACATTTCTTTAGAGCATAAATTGATAAATAAAGTAATTGGTGAAGATATAAATTTAGAAATTATCAGGAAAATTTTAGTTAAATTAGGCTTTAAAATTTTAGATAATTCTGATAATATAATTAATGTAGAAGTACCTAGTTTTAGATTTGATATTAAAATTAAAGAGGATATTATTGAAGAAATAGCTAGAGTATATGGTTATGATAATATAAAACCAAAGATGCCTGTAGCAGCTTATAATATTAAAAGTATTGATAGATTACAGTTAAAGATAAATAGTTTAAAAAATATACTAGTAAAAGAAGGTTATAATGAGATAATAAGTTATGCATTTCACGAAGAAAGTTATGCAAAAATATTAGGAGAGTATAATGAAAAAACTCCTAATTTACCGATTAAATTACAAAATCCTATAGCTGGATTATCAGTAATGCGTATGAACCTCATGACGGATTTATTAAAAGCTTTGATTCATAATGTAAATAGAGGGCATACTTCTATACGTTTATTTGAAGTAGCTAGAGTATTCCATGGGGAAACTAAGGAAGCACAACCAATTAAAATCGCTGGATTAATTTATGGGGATTTTTTTGAGAAAAGTTGGGCTAATAAAGCACGTGAAGTTGATTTTTTTGATATTAAGCATGATGTAGAATTGTTATTAGAAGGTCAAAGTCATATTAAATTTGAACCGGTTACAAACTACTTATATTTTCATGGTGGTCGTACTAGTAAAATATATTGGAATAACGAAGAAATAGGGGTTTTAGGGCAATTACACCCTCAAGTTGGTTACAAAATTGGTTTAGTAACAATGCCTTATTTGTTTGAATTAGATGTCAATTATCTTTTGAATTTTATTAATTGTGTTAAAATTCGCCCTATTAGCAAATTTCCTAAAGTGTATAGAGACTTATCTTTTGTAGTAAAAGATAACGTAGCGGTTGGTTTAATAATTACTGCTATTAAAAATGCAGATATAAAATATCTTATTGACTTGCAAATAGTTGACGTTTATCAAGGAGCTAATTTAGAATCTAATTATAAAAGTGTTACACTAAATTTTATATTTCAATCAGATAAGACTCTTATTGAGGAAGAAATTAATAAAGATTTACAAATAATAACTAAACTTATTGAAGAAAAGTTTCATGCAGTTCTTCGTAAGGAATAATTTATAAAAGGGATAATATGACTATAACTAAAAATGAGCTGGCTGAAATTGTTATCGATAATTCCGACTTGAAAAGGGCAGATGCTTATAAATTTGTTGAAGATTTTTTTGAAATTATTATTAAAAGTTTAGAAAGTGGTGACCCAGTAAAAATTACTGGATTTGGAAATTTTATTTTAAGAGATAAAAATTCACGAGTAGGAAGAAATCCAAAAACTAAGGAAACTCATTTGATTGATGCTAGGCGTGTAGTTTCTTTTCGTACAAGTAATAAATTAAAAGGTGCTATTAAGGATAACACATCCATCCTACAAACTGAAAGTGAATAATTTTTTTGAGGTGAATATTATGTCTGATTTGCAGCAACGTTTTGAAGAAATGTTGGAGAAAGTTCGTAATGCAACAATTGATTTTTCTCCATCAAATGCTCAGAAATTAAAGCTATATGCTTTTTATAAGCAGGCAACTGAAGGGGATGTTATAGGTGAATGTCCATCAGTAGTAAATATTATTGAGCGTGCAAAATGGCAAGCTTGGAATGCTATTAAAGGTATGACTAAAGAAAAATCGATGGAAAGTTATTTAAAAGTTTTTAGTGAAAATAAATAAATTTTGAAGGGTAGTTTTAGGAAATAACCTAATTATATGTTGAATTATTTAAAAATAGTTACTAAATCTGGACAAATGGGATACATTACATTCGGTAAGGGGGAACCATTAATTTTAATTGTGGGATATTCAGGAACTTTATTCCATTGGAATGAAAGTTTTATTTTAGAATTATCTAAATATTTTACTTTATACTTAATTGATAATCGTAAAATTGGTTTTTCAGATTCGACTAACTCAGAAAGTATTACGGGTTTAGCAGAAGATGTAATAGATTTTATTGAGGCAATGTCCCTTAAAAAACCTAATATACTAGGCTGGTCAATGGGGGGAGTTATTACTCAAGAACTAATAAAAAATTATAGTAAAAATATGACACAAAAATATGTCATGGCACATCTTTAAAAATAATAAAAAGTAATTTCAATGCTACTAATCTGCTAAAATAAATATTTAGTTTCCTTATCAGAGCTACAAGGGACTTTCA
>CALMTA010000040.1 GCA_937872505.1 uncultured Neisseriaceae bacterium
TATCTTGAACTTTGTTTGTAGCCCAGTGTCCAGGTTTGAAACCTGATGTAGGGAATACGTTCAATTTAGACCAAGAAGAAGCGTGATATTGAAGAGGAGGGAAACAGCCGCAATCTCTTTTATCTAATTTTGCAGTAAAGCGAATACCGCAAGTATAAGTTTTAGTTGTGAAACTAGCGTCAGCACAATCGGTACAGCCAACTGGAATAGTTGTAGTTAGTGGGGATGTAACTTCAATACCGATACCAATTTCAGTAGCTGGATTAAAGCTTGCATCTGTAGCAGTAGTAAAATTAATAGCTGTGATAACTGCACAACTATTCAATTGAATAGTATAGCAAGAATCCGTACACGATTTAAATACTTTGAAATGCCCTGCAATTGGTGTTCCACCAACTCCTGCTGTTTTTAACCAAGTATTTAACTGATTTTCAAGTAATTTTACTTGGCCTTCCAACATGTACATACCACTTGGATCTGTTAATACAGGTGAAATTGTATATGTTATATTTGTTCCTGCACTAACTCCCATTTCAAAATCGTTGCTAATACTTATACTTGTAATTTTTTGTAAAAATCCATTGCCGCAAGCATCAGTTGCGCATGGTAAATTAGCATTACTTACATAAGTATACAAACGCTCTACATCAAAAGGAAATTCTGTTGTGATTAGATTACGTTTAACCGAACCATCAGCTTGTAATGTAGTACGGTTAATTTGATCCATCATTTTGCAAACTATTTCGTTACAGTTAGTGTCTGCTTGATCGCAGTTATCACCGCATGTATCGCATGGTTCGCTAATTACATTTACTGGGTAAGTAAACAATTGGTATGGTGAAGTATATGTATGTAAATCTGTTGAATCTACTTGTACTTTTAAACCATAATCTGTTCCACAGTCTACGCAATCAAACATATAGTCCCAGATTTCTGGGCAAGCACCACGAGGCGGTTCTGCTGTTGCGTTTTGCATTCTATTTTTATTCCACAAATCACCTGCAACTTTGCGCACTTCGTTAGAAACACCATCACCATCGGTATCAATACCAATGGCTATGTAGATATCCTTAGCTGCTGCTACTGTACCTGCATTTAGTGCTTTATGGGTTTTTGCGTCAAAAATACCTAATTGACCTGGCATCAAGGAGATGCTTCCGTCTGTTTGATAGATTGGTGTACCTGCTGCTAAAACAGCATAGTCACCTTTGGCTACCAATAAGTTTTCTCTATTTATTGTCGAGATCATATTTAAATTATATTAGTTGTAATGTTACTTGTTTGAGTTAATTTTGTTAATTGTGTTTTAAATGCGTCACTATTCATATCTGTATGTGCAGCTAAAACAGCAATATCCATTATCACATCTGCTTGTCTTGGATTTTCAAATAATAAGCTTTGTTGTACAGCTGGTGTACCATCAGGTAAGTTATACGCACCTGTTCTAGCACTTTCAGGATTTCCTAATTTAGGATGTTTAGCGTAGTAATCTAAATAAACTTTATTTATAATTAGTTCGCCTGTTAACACTTTAATGTGGTTTCCTGTAATACGGTACCCAGTTTCTCTGTATAGGTAACTAGGCTTATACAAAGGATCTTCCATATATGCACTCTCATCATCTCCCTGTATTCTATAATGCTTTATTGTACTTAGTGTATTACAACAATTTGCTCGAGCTTCACTATAATTTCGTATTTGTCTTAGATAATCAGAAGGTAATTCGGCAAGTATGTATTTTCCATCAACAGAATCTACTAAGTTTAATTCAGCATTATTTTTTATCAATATGCGTAAATTATCTTCAATAGTTCTGTTTATTTCGGATACTTTAAGCATTTCATTTATATACAAGTTTAAAGCTTCGTTCAAATAATCATCAATTTGTTCTACGTAAAAGTTCCTATTTTGTAGGCTATCTACTTTGTTTGCTCTACGTCTAAATCCGTAGTGAAGTGCTTTTATATCGTACATACTTTATTTGGCTTTATTTCTACTTTGTTTTGACTTTGTTTCTATTTATCTTTTTGTTTCAATTCTATAGCATCTACAATTTGTTCATACAATGTAGATTCTTCTGGTTTGGCTAGGCGTTTTAAAAGCAAATCAAGATTAGGAGCTAAATCTATACCATTAAATTTATACACACCTTTTGCAACTCTTAGTACGCCGCTATCAGTTGCTCTTTTAACAAAACTACGAAGTCCTAAATCATCATCTGATAAACGTAGAAACTGAAAAAACCTTGCTTGATTAGTCATGCCATCTACATATTGTTTGTCAGTAGCTCGTTTATACAATTCTTTTGAAATGTAGCCATTATCTGTCTTATCCGTAAGTTTAACTTTTGGGTCATTATAAGCTTGTAATAATGCTCGCATCTTATCTGGTGATAAATAACTGTCCCCAGGAGTAAAGTATTTATTAACTTCCATTGCCATAGCGTGTGCCTTAATAGCATTCTTTTCTTCTATATCTTTATCTATTACCACCCATTTAGCATTTGCTATTCTCTTAATATCATCTTCATTATTAGCAACATTTGGGTAAGCTTTAAATGCAGCAAGTTTTAAAACCTCTATTGGCTTTGCTACGTCAAAAGAAAACATATCATCAAAGATACGTATATTTAAATCTTTATGGTTACAGAAATCATCATCTTTATGGTACAGGTCAGCTGTTTCAATTATACGTCCTTTATTGATGCCTGTTTCATAAGATAATTTACATTTCTTTACTAACTCTGCAAACTCTTTATCGTCTATACCTTTGAATAAGAATTTATGTTCTGTATTGCTCCAAAGAACTGGATAAATTTTTCTAGTTTCAGGGAAATTTTGGTAGCCCTTTACTTCTGCTGACTTTTGCCAGAATTTCGATCCAGGGCTAACTGGTTTTACATATATTAATCGTTCCATCTGTTGTGCTGTATTGTGTTATTTAGTATTGTAAGTTGTAGATTAATTCACCAGTTTTGTGAGGATCAGTTAGCTGAACACCTTGGTTAGCTTCACGACCAACTTCAAACCAGTCGTTCAAGTGAGTAACAGCTGCGTTCATACCGTTAGTTGGTCCGTAAGGTCCGTATGTACCACAAGTATAAGCTAATTTTTCACCTTTTTCACGTTCGATCCACATCAAGTTATCGCTACCTAAGCCATCACCAAATCCTAAATCAAGGAAAGTAAAGCGTTGGCTTTCAACTGGGTAACCAGTAGCAGGATTGATTTCTGTGTGCATGTCACGGTTATCGTACAATGGGAAGTGAATTGGAATCAATTTGCCCCACATCATATTGTATACTTTGTAGTAGTTGCCATAACCTAATGAACCACCTTGCGAACGGTCAGCTTTGTTACCGTTATCGTCAATGTAGTAAGTAGCTTGATCGCTGAAACTACCATTAACAATATCTTTAACTGCTTCGTCAAATAATTCTAAACCGATTTGACCAGTTAACATATAAATGTTACGGTCTTTAAATTCTACACGGTCAAAGAAGATATCACGTAAGAAGTCTTTGATGATGTTGATAGAGAATTTGTTGTAATATTGGATATTACCTTCTTCTAACAATTCTTGTAAACCAGGACCTTGTTTAACAGGTAAGCCAGTTTGCTCATCAATGATTGTACGAGTAGAACGAGAGTACATACCCATAGTTTCTTTTTCTTGTTTCCATTCACGTTCAGCCATAGCTTCTTGAACAGTAAACCACATATCGCTGCTGGCTTGTTTGTATTTACCACCTTCTGCCTCTACGTATGGACGTACAATTAATTTAGATGCAGCTGCATCACCAGTAATACGGTATGATTTAGCCATTTTGGTTAACCATGAACGCATTACGAAGTGTGGCATATCACCACTTGTAGTTGAGCCCATTCCGATACGTGCTTCTGAATAGCTAGTACCAATTTTTTTCCAGTGCGATCCTGGAGCAACAAATTGTTTAGGTAAGAAGAAGTTATGGTCGTCAGACATTAATACTACAGTGTAAACTGTACCATCACCGTCAGCATAACCTTCTTCTTGAATACGAACTTGGAACTGTTTTGGTCCACGTGGAACTAAGATGTCACCAATACGGAAATAATCACAATCCAATTTAATTTTGAATTTAGTTTGACCTTTACCTAAAAATTGGTTATCTGGTTCGTAATCTTCCAAAACTAAAGCTGGACGGTAACCTATACCATAAAGTTTCCATTCCCATTCGCTAGTGTTAATCATTTTAACTTTTCCTTTACCTTTAGTCATATCCTGTAATGGAGTGACATTGCGTGACAATGATTTGGTGGTGCTAATAAATTGCATAGCATCTTCACCTAATCGTGTCGGCTTAGTATACGCATTGTACGCTAAGTGATTTTCCATTGTGTAATTCGCCCAAGATGTTTTAGGATCATCTTGTTTGTAAATCTCGAATTTGGTCCTTCTAAATTGCATAATTAGTTTAATTTATTAATTTTTTTATTGTGTTCGGTCTAATAGTTTTCTCTAAACTTTGTTTCAAGGAACTTGTAGCCGCTTGTCTCGATTGTTTCTGTATGTCTTTTATGGTATAGTTGCTAAATTCTAAATAAGCTAACAGTAACTCATATTCACGTTTAGCACGTTCATCTGAGTTTTTTTCCAATAGACGTTTTTGGTATGGTGTTACTTTATAAACTGTATCTTCATGTTTAAATGTTTCAGTAGGTTCAAAGTAGAATTTTTCAAATCCTTTTGCATTCTCTATTGGTACACCGCCTATATTTTTAGATGTAGTTATTAAACGTCTACGTTCAGCTAAATCTTGTGCTTCTGCTCGTTTACGCATTTCAGCTTCTTGCGCTTGTTGCTGGGCTAGTTGTTCAGCTTGTTCAGATTGATTCTGATTAAACCATTCTCTTGCAGCTTCTGCTTCTTCTTCTAATTCTTCTAGCATTTCAACTCTATCTGCTAGTTTTTCAATTTTATTGTCACTAAATTTAGTTGTTGCTTTTAAGTAAGCTTTATATACTTCTTTATCATCAGCATCTTCAAACGATGGTCCAGTAACTGATTGTATAAAGTTCTGCGGTGATCCGCCTGCGCTGACGTATTCAAGGAAGTTTTTAACAATTGGGTTATCAAGTTTATATTGTGACAACACAGAACTTTTAGCTGTTTCAATTAGATTAGTTCTAAAATCATCTTCATCACCATCCCAATCATCATCAAAATTAGCCAATCCTTTTTCTGTTAAATCACGTGCTAATACTTTAAATGTATTATTATCTTCGTATTCTTCGCCTTCATCAGTTAGTAAATCTGATCCTAATTTTGTAGCTTGATATTCTTCATCATCGTCTACATCAGTAATAGGATCATCTACTATCTCTTCTGCGCCTTCTAAAATATCTTCTTGGCTTTCTAAAATATCTAATCCGTCACCTTCAATCAGTGACCATGAGCTGTCTAATTTTTGCATCGTGTAATTGTTTGTGTGTTGTTTTCTTATTTGTCTAGTTCATTTTTTTACTCATTTTTTTTACTTATTTTTTACTTGCAGGTTTATTTGCCTGCTTTATTTTTGCGTCAGCTTCTTTTTCTTTTATTTGTAATTCTTTTGCTTTGAGCATTCTATCTCTTTCTTCTGATACATTGTTTTCTACTAATTCACGTTCACGTAAACTCATTTCTTGCTGTTTAATTGCTGCATCATGTGTGAACTTACTAATTTCCAACATATCTGGAATTAAGTTCTGATTAACATCAGTATCTTGTGCAAAGCCCATACCTTTAATCATTGCCTCTTTTAATCTGAAGTCTCTATCTAATTGGTTTTGTTCGGCTTGCCATTTTTGCTGTTCAGCTTGTATTTGTTTTTGTGATTCTAATTGTTGTTGTAATTGCTCTTGCTGCGCCTGTTGAGCTTGTTGTTGCATTGCAACTGCTTCTTGGTGCTGCAATTCTGCTAAACGTTTAATACTTGCAGGATTTTTAGCTGTAAGAACTTCCATTACATAACGATAATCACCTTGACTATTTTGTATTAGTGGTTGCACCAATGATTTAAGTGCTTGTATAGATTGATGATCCTCTGCACTATTAGTTAGGAATACGCCATATTCAGCAGTTCCTAGTTTACCAGGATCAACTGTAAAAGATACGGTTTCTAATTCATCAGCAATATATGTAAGCACAAATGGTGGCTTTTCTCTATACGCTAATTTAGCCTGTTCTAATAATGCTGTGCATACTTTTTCTTTTAATCTATTATGCATTAAAAAGAAGTATTCAGTTACATTACTTGATTGTACTAAACGTTGTTGATTATTAGATACAGTTTCTTGTACACTTTGTAATCCTATTCTACTCTCATTTGACCCTATTGCTTTTAAGCAGCGTTGTTCTACAAAGCCTAATAGGTCTATATATTTAGATATATCTGCTGTATTAGACATATCAATTGATTTCCAGTATTGCGGATCACTACCCATCATATTCTCAGCAGTAGGATTTACTAATCCAATCTTATTGGTAAGTAGATAGTACAACCATTTTTCTGGTCCAATGTCGCTTGGTATTTGATTAGCTAATCCTATCATTACTTTACCGTAGTCTTTAGCAATAGCTTCTTTTAATCTAAACCAAATTATATCGTAATACACTTGCCAATCTACTCCACGCATTAGGAGTGAAGTAGGCTCACTATTATTAGAATCATAAGTCAGTCCATAATAGCAACCATGTACTGTATACGGGTCTTCTATATTTCTATATTGATGTTCAAGTGGTTGCATTTTTAAGTAGAGGTCTGTGCCTACTTTGGTAGTTTCCCACCATTCAGGTACCCATGCAACTACTTGTGCAATATCGTAATCTTTGTCAAACTTATAATTCTCATCTACTACTACTTCTATCGGCTCACCTTCTGGGTTTTCAGGATCAATAGTAGTAAGAAATATTACTTTCTTCATACTCTTCCATACTATATGCGCAACTCTAAATCTAAGGCTTTTAATTGGTACATCATCTTTAAATAATGAAGTATCTATTAATTGCATATTAGATACATCAGCTATCATTTTAATCCCCATAGATTCAATCATAGTTAAACCTTGTGGTGTAAGATTTCTACCACTAATGATTTCTTCTAATTTAGTTCTATCTTTTTCGGTCATGTAGTCACTATACTCATCGTAGATTTCATATATGTTCAATGTACGCTCATGTACACATGCTTCTGCATCTTCTATATACTCTGACTGTTGAGATTTAATATAAAAAAAGTTAAGTGGATTTACCCTCTCAACTCTCGGCTTATTTCTAACTGTAGTTATATAATATATTTCATGTGCAGATATAATTGCATCTTGCCAGCCTTTTAAGAACTTAATGTCTAGATCCTGTTCTTTAATCAAGTAGTTAATTAAATGTTGCGCTAAGGTTTCTTCTGGAAGTTTGTTAGCTTCTGTTAGTAGTTCTTTTAGCTTTTCAGGTGTATTTTGTTCTACTTCTTGTTCGTATGCTTTTTGGTGCTGTTCATTTAGTTGAGGTTGTTGTTGCATTTGAGGCTGCATTCCTTGTTCTTGCCCCTGTTGCTCCTCTTGCGCTTGCTCCATTAAATGCTTTTGCATTAACTGCTGCTCAATACCTTGCATAATCGTATCTCGTACAAACTGTTTATATGTGTTTAGTATCTTTGTACGCTTTTCTGATAAGCTGTCGGTATTGATAGCTGCTGCCATCATACTAAATGGGCGCTTAATTTCTTCGCCTATAATCTCTCTTATTGGTAGAGATATGATGTCTATATGCTCTATATTGGCAATATCACCAGCTTGTAGATTAAATGGGTTAGCTATGTTTTTATACTTTGCTGTGTCAAACTTACCATGAAATAAATCATAAGCTTCTTTTGCTTTTCTTTTTTGTTCAAAGTTCATCATAGAATGCCCATCAAAGTAATCTGCCTTAGCTTTTGCCCAAGCAAAATCATTCTCTACTTTCTTTCTATAACTTATTCTATCTCGCAGTTCGTACGGAGCTTTACTTTCACTGTTTACAGCATTATGTAAAAACTGCATACTTTCTGTATATTTTGCCATTGTATTATTTTTGTTTACTTTATATTTAAATCTTAGTCCTATTATATGTATAATAGGAGTTATCAAATATATCATAAAGTGTTTGAGTGTGGATTGTGGCATCATTCTGAACTACTGGTGTAAGTTCTTTATTCTCTTCATACCAAAGCATTAGCAGTAATAATGCTGAAACTCTATCCGTATTTGTATTTCTTGAATAGTTTAAGAGTTCTTGTAATAAGGGTTTGTCGTAAATATAATCAATATTTCGGTATGTTCGTACAATATTTCCTAATTCATCATACTCGTTGTCTCGTTCTTTTAATAGCCAACGTATCAAATACTGCTCTGCTTGAATTATTAAATCTTCTGTCATTTTTATCCCAACGTTATATCTTTGTTTAATGTTGGGGTTTATTTTACCAATAGTGAGCATTGGCGTAGGAGCAAGCAGTCCAAGCCTTTTTGTTTCAATACAATATTTGTAAAAACCATTTAAGTTCATCTCAACCATTATTTTAGCATTGTAATACAAGCTAATCTTTATTGCTATTTCGTGCAGCATATCTACATTTGGTAATCTACCTACAAAGTGAGCTATTAATTGGTCATGTACACCATCAAACTTCTGCACTGCTTTATGTACATAAATTGCTGCTAAGGATACGCCTTTACTCATCTTATCAATATTATCATCTCTTACAGGATCATACGTTACTTTGTACAAATGGTCAGGTATAACTTCTGGTGGGTGTTCATAAATTGTTAAACAACCTCTCACACTTGCTCCATCTTTAATAGGAAACTCATCTATTGCCTTCATTTCATTCTTTAAATCTGGTATAAACTTAACTCCGTATGGCTCCATAGGATCATAAACTAATTCACCATAAGAAGTAAATTTATCTATTTTATACTTATTAGCTTCTATGTATCTTAATTGGTGTTGAAGTTCTTCTTGTGGAAATAATGTCCCTCTTGCATTTATAAACATTTCAGATGGTACACGTGGGTAATTCATTTTATCCATACTTAGTGCATCGTGCTTTTTACCTTTTCTACGCCTAAGTATTCGCTCCTCTGCTAATTCCCAAATGGTATTTCCTTCTTCATCTTTTAAGTCCCTATAAGTATACTCAACAGGGATGAATAGGCCTATTTTACCTGTGTGTTCCCATTTGTCTTCAAAGGCTAGCATATTATATTCCTTTGGTCGGTAGAATATGTACTGCGATTCTACTACTTTATCAATATTACCGCCTGTACCTAAGTACCAACTTAATCCAAACTTACGTCCTTCTGTTATTTGTACTGCTTCGTTTGATCCATGTACTGCTTTTACATTACTTAGTAGACCCACTTCTTCTATTACAATCATAGTACAACGATAACCTGCCAAAGCTTCTGGGTTATTTACAGGCATTACTTCATGTACAATGGTAGACCCAGATCCTTTTGTCCCCCAGTTACCACCTTCTTTTACGTCGTATTTATGGACTAATTTATTTCCTACATTAGTTGTACCTGCTAAGTTTTTCCATAATGGTGACGGTTCACTATTAGCACCAGAACCAAATTTACCTGGTAGTCCTTCTATTATATCTACTACCATTTTCATTAAGTTTTCTGATTTATCACCTTTGTATGCTCCTACTCCAATAGTAATTGTAGGTGGATTTTGTAGGTAATTTAAATCATATGTTTTTGCTCCGTCGAATAGTATTTCTGCTGCTATTGCTGCTGCAACTGTGTATGATTTACCTGTACCACGACTGCCTAATATGAATAGGTTTTGTGCTTGCCCTTCATACAAGGCTTTGCCTAATGGCTTATCATAGGTTTGTTTCAGTGCTTCTAATGGGTCAATATAGGTTTTGAGTGTGTAGATTGGTTCTTGTGTTGTTAATTCATTGAAACAATTCTTAGTTAAAAAGTAGCGTTTGCACGCTAATTGATATTCATATTCTGTGTGTTTGTGTTTTGTGTAATCGTAATCTGGATTATTAAACTTAGATTTTAATTCATTTATGTATTCAAGTGTACTTGAATTACAGGTAAAATCTGCCAGTTCAAATCCTGAAAAGCCTCTACATACTGTGTAGGCAGAATATACAATCCATTCTACATCATCAATTCTTGGTCTTGCTTTCTGTGTTACGTTAGTTGTAGGATCAGTACGTTTAATTGTTGCCATAGCCCCATAAAAATATAAGGTGGGCATAGCCCACCTATATTTACCTTTATGTTCTATGCTCTTACTATCCCAAAACCAATACCCTTCTATACACCTTCTTTTTTGTTCTTTCCAGTAATCATGATAAGCTCGTGTGCTTGGGTGGTATGTTGGGTGTGACTTTGGTATTAGGTTGCTTAGGTTTTCTATTTTTGGGAACATTGGTTTCCTTTTTTATTTCTTCTTTTCTCTGCGCTTTAGCTTTGCTTACTCGCTTATTCTTTTCTTCTTGTCGTCTTTGTTCTTCCATTTGTGTTGGTTTTTGTTTCATCTGTTTCTTTTTATTTCATTTGTCTATAAATCCCCTCGTTCAGTGGCAGATTCTTTACGTTGACCTTTTGTTTCTGTCTTATTGTCCTCTTCTTTTACCATTCGTTCTGCTTTTTCATAGTCTTGCCACAGCTTAAATACGCTTGAAAGCATTTTTTCTTTTCTGTCGTCTTCTGCATCTGTGGCGCCATAACGTAAGCTTTTGATATAAGTTTCACGTTCTTCCAATTGGTCTTTCCAAAAGCCTAAACGTCTGTGCGCATATGAGGTGCAATGTGTGTCGTAAGCATCAAAAAGAGCTTTTACTTCTTCCCAGTCTGCTTTATAGTATGTAGATTCAAGTTCAGTGATTTTATCTTCAACAGTCATGTTACGTAATTTATTTGCACTAGATTGATCCCTAAGCATAAATAAGCACCACATGGTTTTAGAACTGTTGGTTTTATTTTTGCTTTTGTCTTTTTCATTCAGCGCTTTAAATTCTCTAATAATTAATGTGTGCGGGTTCTGCTCCCAGAAATTCTCCTGTATGTCTACTGAATTTAGTAGGTTGTGTTCCATTATTTTTGAACTTTATAGTTCTTGTTTACTTGTGCTGTAATGTGTAATACTTTAGATGTGCCGTCACTTAGTGTTACTGTAATGTTTTGTGATTGAGTAGTAAGGTCTTGTTTTTGGTTTGAGAAGTCTTGCCCTATTGACCATACTCCACTTACTTTATTACCTGCTGCAACTGATGATGTACAGCCACAGCTACTTTTAGCGCCCATTACTTTGTTTGGTCCTACGTATGTAAATTCGTAAGGCTGTTTTGATCCTGGTGCTACTACACCGAAGTCTATTCTGGTGCGATTCCAGTCTTCTACTACTAATACTTTGGTTTTAATTTCTACTTGTGGTTGTGTTTGAGTTTCCATTTTTTATTGTGTTGTGTTTTTATTGTGCTGTCTGTATATTATTCTCTATTTTAAATTCTATCCAATCTACTTTTGAGTTTATTTCTGGATAGCAAGGTGGTGTATTTGAACATGCTTTGTCTGCATAAAAGAGTTCTGGTGTTTTACAGCCGCAGTGTTTGCATTGTCCATTAGTTAAACATTCAGGACTTTTTAATTCTACTTGTGCTAATCTGTACTGTTGACGTTCTTCTACCCATTTAAAGTTATTGTTGTACAATTTTATTATCCAACTTCTTAGGTAACCTACAATAAACGATTTAATATTTACTAATGTTATTTCTGGCATGATTTGATTGTTTCGTAGTAATGGTGATTTAAATCTTTAAGTATCATTTTATCATTCTTATGCCATGCTTTAGTATATAGTCCACATACTAAATTATCTTTTAAAGTTTTAATTAGCAAATACGTTACCTCATCAGTTTGATCCTGTACATAAGATGTGATGTAAGCGGTTTGCTTTAATGTAGAATGTTGGCTGTTTGCTTTAATAGTTTTTTCAAAGTTTTGCCTTTCATTAAATACTATTTGTACCATATCACTACGTTCTGGTGCTGATGGTGTTTCCTGTGTATTTGCCAATTGTGTAAATCCTTGGGCAAGAAGCCATGTATTTAATACTTCTATGTTAGTGTCCATTTGGTTGTTGTAATGGTGGGGATTTCTTTTTGTTTTTCTTTATTTCTTTTTTCTATTTAATATTTAATTCAAAGTGTGGGAAGTCTAAGAAGTTGTGATCTTTTGTTCTAGTGTCGTTGTCCCAATCGATACCAGAAGTTAATTTGTACTGTGTATTTTCAAGTATTGGTTCTGCTGTTGCCAGTACGTAGCCAATAAATATTGCCATACGATACTTATCGTTCCAGTCTATCGGGTATGGTGTTGCGTCTACTGCCATTGCAGGTAGGCTGTTATGTTTGCTCATTGGGTAAGGAGTTTGAGATAAGCCTTGCTTAACATATTGATCCTGTAATTCTTTACTTCTATGCCCTTCCAGTATTACATGGTCAAACCCTTTTTGTAGTACAGTAGTAAATATCTGCTGTAATAGTGGATGTGCAGTATTCAGTTTATCTTTACTTTGTTTAGAATAAGTCGACATCTGTTTGTTGATTTAATTCGGTTAATCCGCGTAGTTCTTCAAGTTGATCCTGTAATAACTCTTTAAGGTCGTTGTCACTTACAATATCGTAGTGTTTGTACTTAATTATTCCTTGCGGTATTAGAAATAAAAAGTTGTACTCTGGCTCTAACTTATTTGGTATAAACATATAGTGCAATATTTTACCTAATGGTAAGTACCCACCTCTTGGTTTACCTTCACTTGTGTAGCCTTTGTCCGTAATTGGAGTGCCTTCTAAGAGTGAATCATCAAATGATACTATATCACCTACTTGATATTTGATTAGTGTGTTAGTGTCTTGATTGTAATTATCAATAAGTTTACTATCTGGCACCATTATTACCTTAGCATAGTTGTAGGGAGTTTTACGTATGAAATCTTCATTTTCAAAGTTCAACCTAATCTTACTATCCTTGTATTCAGTGTGCGTAAATAGCTCCACTAACACATCTTTAGGGTTCGTTAGTATCACTTTCGGGGATGGGGTTTCCATCATAGTCCAATTTAAAAAATCTGTCCTTAATGTTTTTTTGTTTTGCTGCATGAAAAATCCTAATTTTACAATTGTATAAATCTATATAATCATTGATTGTTGCTAAGTCACCTTCTTTTACTAATTTAGCAAACTTTTCTGTCCTCTTGTTCTTGAAATATTGAATCTTCTTATAAAGATGTTCTGGTCTTACTTCAAATTTACCAAAATACCTCATTCTAACGGTAGGGCAATTAGGCTGCTGTAGTGCATTCCTAAGATCCTTAAAAGCATACTTAATTATATCTTCACTCGTTAGGTTGTACTTCTTCAGTTCCGCTTTGAACATCTGGTTCGGTCTGTCGTACAGTGTGGTCATGTCGTTTTAAGTTAATATTAATGTTTACTTCTGTTGCATCTTCACTCACATAAAGCACTGGATTAACTATAAATTCTTTCCTTGCTTTCGGGTTCCTTATTATGCCTTGCTTCAATGTAATATTCCTTATAAACGTGTTCAAGGTATTCATTTCCTCCACATTTGTAGCTTCCATAATCCTCCATTTCAAAGCCTTTGTTATCGCTTCATTAGGATCCAAGTGCAAGCATAACTCCACCAAAATCTTACGTTCCTTCTCTGTAAACGATTCAGGAAATAATGCTTGCATAATCAAAATATTAAATTCTAACATCTGCTTTCTTGAATACGTAACATCATTTTTAGGGAATTTTCTTTCTATTCGCATTGTAATTTGTGTTATAAAAATAAATTAGATTTTCATAGTTGTTTTTTAATTAATAATTTCGTATACGCGTGCGCGCGTTCTAAATAATATATTATATACTAACGTATATAATATATATAATACTATATATAATA
>CALMTA010000041.1 GCA_937872505.1 uncultured Neisseriaceae bacterium
TACGAGATTACGTACGGTGACTGGAGTTCAGACGTGTGCTCTTCCGATCTTGGTCACCTTGATAATGCAAAAGAAAAATTGGAAGAAATAAAACATAATAAATTACAAATTTATGAATACTTTTATAATAGAGGAAAGGGTTTTGCAGTTCATTTTGGAATGATGAAAGCAAGTGGTGATTATATAGGATTTATTGATAGCGGTCTAGATTTAGATCCAAAATGTTTATGGGATTTAATTGGTGAAATTATTAAATCAAATACACATATTGTTGTAGGTTCAAAAAAACATAAAGAATCTAAATTAGTATATCCCTTTAAAAGGAGGCTATTTACAAAGGGATATTCAATCTTTGGTTTTTGCATTACTGGGATAAAATATGATGATACTCAAGTAGGAGCTAAGATTTTTTCTAGGGAGTTAGTTGATAAGTTGTTGCCTAGAGTTTTAGTAAAACGGTTTGCATTTGATATTGAATTATTAGCAGTAGCAGCTAGATTAGGTTATATTAAACATACTGATATACCTGTGAAAATTGATTTTATGCAAGGTCAATCTGATGCTGTATCGATTCCTTCAATTTTTTATATGTTGAAGGATACATTAGCTGTGGGATATAGATTAAAAATTATTCGATATTATGATGATAAAAATCAAAAGAAATGGGTTGAGTCTTTGTATGATTTGTTAAAGATAGAGAAATAATATTATATGAAAATAGGGCATATTAGTATTTATCCATACTCAAAAAATTTATCCTCTCCACCATCTCAGGGAGGAGTAGCTTCATATCTAAAATATTTGTTAACTTCAATGAAGGAAGTGGATGAAAATATTGAGCTAATAGTATTGGCAAATATCTTTCAAAAAAGTGAAGAGTACTTTGAAGATAATATCAAAATAATTAGATGTTGGAAAAAAAATATTACATATATTTTTACCCTTTACTATCAAATATTAAAAAATAAGATTGAGATTGTTCATTTGCAGCAAGAATTGGGTCTATATGGAGGATATTTGAATGCTTACCTTTTTCCTGTATTCTTATTAGTCTTAAAACTTAGTGATATAACGGTTTTATCTAATATACATGGCGTAGTTGATTTAACTAATGTAAATAGTAATTTTACTTCTGAAAATAATTCAAAAATACCCCCAATTTTAGTTAAGATTGGTTTGAAAATTTTAATATCCCCAATAGTTTGGTTTAGCGACAAAATGATCTTATTACACATTATTGGAGAATAAATCCTGAAAAAATTTTTGTGATCCCTCATGGTGTAGTTGATTTTAAAAAAATTGATAAAGGATTGGCCAAAAAAAACATAGGACATGATTCTGAGAAAAAAATATGCCTTTTTGTTGGATATTTGACTGGTTATAAGGGGCTAGAATTATTGATTGATTCCTTTAGTTTGTTGAATGAAAGAAATGATATATTTCTTTATATTGCTGCTGGAGAACATCCAAAATTAAAAAATAATTCTGCATATTTAAAAAATGTCTATAATTTTCATAAAAATAAAGCTGAAAGAAAGATAAAAACAGAAAATTATAAATGGGTAGGTTTTATAAGTGAGGATGATTTGGTAAATTATTATAGTGCTGCTGATTTTACAATTTTTCCTTACACAGTTTCTATGAGCAGTTCTGGTCCAATGGCTATTTCCATCGGATATGAGGTTCCGTTTATAGCTTCTGATGTATTTCAACATTTTGTCAAAAACCGTAAACTTTTGTTTCAGAGAGATAAGAAGAGTTTAAAATTTAAAATTATTGATGTCATAGAAAATTTTGAGGATTATACAGAATATTCTTCAAGACTAAAGAAGCAGTTAAATTGGAACAAAATTTCCAAAAAATATATTAACTTATATAAAACATTATGAAAATTTTATTAATTGTACCTGAATATCCTCCATATAATATAGGTGGAGGTGGCGGAGTATTTAAAGAGATTGCAGAAAATTTATCTTCATTAGGAAATAATGTATATGTAATATATGGATATTATCCAAATACTTCAATATTTCCGAAAATTGAATTGAATGAAATTAATAATATTAAATTTTATAAAGTTCCTGAAGTTCCTTGCCCAAAATTTTTACCATTTTTGAAGACTGTATTACCCATATTTCCATGGACATATTTTCAACTCAAACAAATTATAAAAGATATCGATCCTGAAGTTGTAAATATACATGGGTATGGATTATTTTTTATTAGTCAAGCTGCATTAATCTTAAAATCATTAAATATACCATATGTTTACACACTTCATGGAGCTCCAGTAAGTCCTGGGAAAATGAAAGGAATCATTGGATTAATATATAAGTTTTATAATAAATTTTTAGGTAGAAATACATTAAAACATGCTTCAAAAATTACAGCAGTGTCTAAGTATTCAAGAAATTTTCCTGAATTTGAAACTTTTAAGAATAAAATTCAAATAATAAGAAATGGAATAAGTATTGATGAATTTAGAGATTTAAAATATACAACACGAAATGTATTCAATAAATTTTTCCCATATTCTAGAGATGAATTAATATTTTTTTCATTAGGTCGGATTGAGTGGTTAAAAGGGTTTCAATTATTCATGCAAATTATTCCACTACTAAAACAAGATGGAATAAAATTAAAGTATTGTATTGCAGGTAAAGATTATGGATATTTACAAGAATTAAAGAAGCTAGCTGCAGACCTTAACATAGAAAATGAAGTTATATTTTTGGATTATTTAAACTTTCAAGAAAAATGCGAGTGCTACTATTTTTCTGATTTTGTTGTTGTTCCTTCTTTGGTAGAAAACTTTCCAGCAATCCCTTTGGAAGCTATGTGTATGAAAAAATTAGTAATAGCAAATAATGCAGGAGGGATTCCTGAAATTATTCAAAATAATTATAATGGAATAATTGTGGATATGAATGAGAGACAATTATTGTACACTCAAATTAAAGAGCTATTATCTAATCCTAAATTAAAAATTGAAATAGAATCTCATTTACATGAAGTAGAAAAATATAATTGGGTTGAAATTACAAATAAGTATTTAGATACATTTAAATCGGTAATAAATAAATTATGAATAATGCTATCAATAGAGTTATGGAGTTATTTTCAAAATTCTCAATAAGGGTTGAAAAAATAAACGATAAATATAATAAGTTGAATCAAAATCGCATATTCACTATATTTATACATTACATATTCCCAATATTTTTACTCGTTTTAATAACCATATATTATTTTCAATCTCTATTTGGATTAAATGGAGTTCTAGCATATAATGATTATGTTATGCCTAAAA
>CALMTA010000042.1 GCA_937872505.1 uncultured Neisseriaceae bacterium
ATAGCAAAACATTTACAAGCTGTTTATATTGCAATGCATAAACCCGAAGTAGCAAATAAAATAATAGTTGTTGATAAATCTATTATACAGATGAATTTAAAACAGCAAATGCTTATTAAATCCCTAGAGATAATGATGTATATTCAATATGGTTTAGAAATAAAATAAAATTCTATGAGATTTTAAATTTGAAACAAGTATATATTTTTTTAGTTATTATAGGTTTAAACGCATGTGCTAGTTTGTATAATATTGAGCCATCTAAACCGGTAGCTATTTATAAACGGCCAATAGAAATATCAAATAGCTTTAATTTATCAGGTAGGTTTACTATAAAAACATCTGATAAAAATAACTATGGAAATTTTAGGTGGAGTAAAGAAAGTAGTATTGAAGAACTAGATTTAAATAGTCCATTAGGTCAAACACTTGTTAAGATAGTTATTGAGAGAGGGAACGCAAATTTAACAACTAAAGGTCAAACTTATAGCGGTGAAGATTTAGATGAGATGATGCTAGAAAAATTAGGTTTTACGCTACCTTTAAATTATTTACACTATTGGATACAAGGGGTGGAAATACCTAATGAGCTTCCAATTGAAATTTTACCTAATGGCTTTATTCAGTTAGGGTGGAGAGTGGAATATTTAGAGTGGCAAGATCAAACTCATGCTAAGATAATTATGTGTAGTAGAGAAAATTTGATTATTAAGTTATTACTAGATTGGTAGATAAAAAGCTAATGTTAAAAATAAATCATGATAATTTTTATATTGATTTTGATCGAGAATTAATCGAGAAATGTCAAACTAATGCCCCGCGGTATACATCTTATCCGACTGCAGATAGATTTAATTTTAGTTATAATTTAAAAGAACATCTATCACAAATAAAATCGGAGTTAATTAATAATAAATCGCCAATCTCTTTGTATATTCATATACCATTTTGTAATACTTTATGTTTATACTGTGCTTGTAATAAAATTATAACTAACGATCGTAATAAAATTATTAAGTATTTAAAATATCTTGAAGAAGAAGTTAGATTATATTATGAGCAAGTGGGTAAAAAATTAGAGGTGTTACAACTACATTTTGGTGGTGGTTCGCCCTCCTGGTTGTCTGTAGATGAAATAACGCAAGTCATGAAATTTTTACATAAATATTTTAATTTTGCAAAAGCAGAAGAAATTTCTATAGAGATTGACCCACGGCATACTACAAATGAATTTATGCAGGTTTTAAAAGATAATGGGTTTAATAGAATTTCAATAGGATTACAAGATTTTGATGAAAAAGTACAAAAAATAGTTAATAGGGTTCAATCATATTCAGATAGCAAAATGATTTTAGATACTGCAAAAAGGTTAAATTTTCATTCTACTAATATTGATTTAATTTATGGATTGCCTCTACAAACTCTTAATAGCTTTGCAAAAACTATTGATACTATAATTGAAATGTATCCTGCACGTATTGCTTTATTTAACTATGCTCATTTACCACATATTTTTATGCCACAAACGCGCATAAATGAGAAAGATTTACCTAAAGAACAAGAAAAACTGGATATATTACAAATGAGTGTAACTAAACTATCTAACGCAGGTTATGTATTTATTGGTATGGATCATTTTGCGCTACCTAATGATAGTTTAACTTTAGCCCTAAAAAATAAAACACTACAGCGAAATTTTCAAGGATATTCAACATTTGCGAATAGTAATATGTTGGCTTTTGGGGTATCATCAATTGGTATTATTGGTAATTCATACTATCAAAATATAAAAGATTTAGAAGAATATTATAATAAGTTAGATAAGAAAGAATTACCTATTATGCGAGGAGCCATATTATCTATAGATGATATTATACGTAAACATATTATTCAAGATATTATGTGTATGTTTAGTTTAGACTATTATAAAATTGAAAAAATGTTTTCAATTAAATTCGAAAAGTATTTTATGCATGAATTAATAAAACTTAAAAATTTAAATGAGTTAGGCTTGCTATTTTTTACTGAGAGGGGTTTTCAAGTGACAGCTAAGGGGAGATTTTTAATTCGTAATATTGCTGTTGTATTTGATAAATATATTAACAAAGATACTGTAGAGAAAAATGTTGAGATCAAGAGATATTCTAAGGTTATTTAATAGGGGTAAATTTGAATGACAGCTTAAGTAATTTTATAGCAGAAGCTGTCAGTTATATTATAAAAATTTACAACGAATTGGGGTTGCTGTTTTATCATTGTTATTAAAGAAGCATTGGTATTCTTTGCGATTATCAGTAATAAATTCTATTTTATAAAGTTTACTATTGTTGCGAGTTACAAAGCGTTCTTCGTCCATAGTACAGTTTTTTCTAAAATCATCTAAAGTAGATTTTTCAGTCATAGAATTATTTTTACATTTTATTGAAGTTGTTGCAAAATCTACTGTACATGCAAATGAAGATATCGAAGAAATAATAAGCAGGTAAAGTAATGTTTTTTTCATAGTTAGATCCTTTTTATATATGTAAGTTAATAAAGGCAGTCATTATAGCATAGGTTTTTTAATAATATTATATAAATATTTTTGCCTAAATATTATAATTTATGTTATAATTAGGACTATTTATTTTTATAAATATATCTTAACTTAAATTTTAGAGGTTTTTTAAATTGAAAAAGACGTTAATAATTTTATCGGGAATTTATGCACTTTCTGCGTGCGGTGCAGGCGGTAGTACTAATAATGATCCTAAAATAAATGTGTCAGTTATAAATAATAGCTGTTCTGGGTTGACTAATAATAAAACTTGTTCTATTAAAGTAGATTTTAATAATGGAGTTAATAACAATCCAGTTTTAAATTATGCTTTAAATCCTGAATTAAGCCCAGGAATAGCGCCAAGTAGAAGTGATATAAATTATAACAGTGATCCTTTTGTACAGTCTATTAGAGCTTGTCAAGTTATGATTAATTCTACACCAAATCGTGTTGATAATAATTGTATAATTACCTTTAATTATAAGACTCAAGGTGGAAAAGGTACTAATTCAACTTTGGGATTTGATTTGAATGGCATTCATTCTAATATTCTTACTATCCAAGGTGACTAAAACTTTTAAAATAACCTGTTTTTTATAAACAGGTTATTTTAATTTATGAAAAGTATTTTCTCAACTTCGTTCAAAACTAAATATTTAATTTGCGTACATTATTAGAAAAATATATGAGTGAAAATTAAAAAAATTATATGTATAATAACATTAGTTAATAATTATGTTTATGCATCTAATTGTTCTAGTATTGATAAATATGTACAACAAATGATGTTAAAACAAAAAATTTTGGGCATGTCAATTGCAATAGTAAAACAAGATAAAGTTGAATATTGTAATTATGGTTATACAAATAAAAATCAAAAAAATAAAATTACCGAAAAATCAATTTTTGAAATTGCTTCAATTACAAAAACATTCACTGCATTATTGGCTGGAGTAGCTATATCAGATAATAAATTAGATCTTAACTTACCAATTACCCGATATATTCCAGAATTATCATCAAATAAAATTTTTACAAAAATTACCAATAAAGAGTTACTTTCTCATACTTCTGGACTACCTCTAGGTTTCAAAAAAGACTTTACTGAATCAGAACTTATTATTTCAGCGGTTAATACGAAGATTACTTCTATTTCGGGGAATTATTATAGATATAGTAATCCAGGGATAACGTTGTCTGGAATAGCAGTTACCAGAATTTATAATACTAATTATCAAGATTTGCTAGATAAATTTATATTTAATCCGTTAGAGATGAAATACACCTCAATAAGAGTTAATCCAGAGTATGATTATTTAATTGTAACTGGCTATAATAAATACGGTGCCCCAGTTGATTTTATGAACATTGGAATTGAAAATCCAGCTGGAGGGTTAAAATCTAATACTTATGATTTATCAAAATATTTAAAATTACAATTAAATTCACAAAATTCTGATTTAAAAAATGCTCTAAAAATAGTACACACAAATTATTATTGCTTGTATGAAGATGGCACATATCAACAATTAGCTTGGGAGTATCATCCGAATAGTGATTTATTCAAAAAATTTCAACCAGATAATAAAAATAGAAATATTACAGTTCCTCATAAATTACCAAATAGATGTAAAAATAAACCAAATGGATTTATTGATAAAACTGGTAATTCATCTGGTATGACATCATATATTGCATATTTGCCAAACCAGAGATTCGGGGTGGTGATTTTATCTAATAGTGCATTAAAACCAGCAATTGTTGATTTAGGTAGATATATATTAAAAATTAATCAAAATACCCCATGAAAACTAATGCTAATTGCTGATATTTATATAAATATCAGCAACTATTAGGTTATCTATAAACTATTTATGTAGTTTTTAACCACTATAGCATCAATAATTCTTCCGCTTTTACCAGCACTATTTAAAAATATCATAATAATAGGGCGTTGGTGTATAATAGAATATAATACTAAGCAGTGTCCTGCTTCATTAATAAAACCTGTTTTAGATAAAGCAATTTGAAATTTACTTGCTCTGACTAAGGCATCACTATTTATATAATGATGCACATAATGTCTTCCTAGAGCTACATCTACACCTTTTGTGGTAGTATATTCTCTAATTTCTTTATAATCAAAAGCTTCTTTTACCATTTTACTTAAATCTTCAGCTGTAGATTGATTAGCTCTAGTTAAACCAGTTGGGTCATAAAATTTAGTATTGTACATTCCAATATTCTCTGCTTTTTCGTTCATTTTTTTTATAAATTCTTTTATTCCTCCTGGATATGCAGTTCTAGCTAATGCATGAGCAGCTCTATTTTCTGAAGACATTAGAGTTAGTAATAAAAGATCACGTTTTTTAAGCTGCATCCCAACTCTTAAACGAGAGAATGTATTACGTAGTTTATCTATATCTGCAGAGGATATTGTTATATATTGATTTAAATCAGCTCCAGAATCTAATATTACCATTGCAGTCATTAGTTTTGTAATTGACGCAATTGGAACTACTGCGGTGGGACGTTTATTAA
>CALMTA010000043.1 GCA_937872505.1 uncultured Neisseriaceae bacterium
AATGAAAATGGCAAAGGTAAGGTTTTACCTAATAAACCTATTGCTATTGAGTCTAGCGTTAAAGTTTTAAAAGAGTCATCTTTATCTACAGTTGATGTTATTAAAAATAGTTTAAAATTAAATTTACCTGCTCTTAAAGTAGATCAGATAAATCAAACTGTTATTCCGGGGATTTTTGAAATTACTTCAGGCAGGAAAATTTTTTATACTGATGGTTCAGGTAGATATGCTATAGTTGGAAACTTAGTTGATTTAGATACAAAAGAAAATTTAACGATGGAAAAAATCGAGCAATTGACTATGAGTGATTGGAATAAATTACCGTTAAAAATTGCTCTAAAGCAGGTTATAGGTAGTGGTAAATATAAAATTGCAGTGTTTAGTGATCCTAATTGTATATTTTGCAAGCGTTTAGAGACTGAAGTAATCTTTAAATTAACAGATATCACTGTCTATTATTTTTTATTTCCCCTACCTAATCATTTTAATTCTAAATCTGATGCTCAAAAGATTCTTTGTAGTGAAAATCCAGAGTCAACTTATATAAGTTTTATGAAAGATAATATTTCATTACCGAGTAAAACTGAATGTAATAATGCGCAAGTTCTAACACAAATGTTAGATGTAGGTAAAAATATAATTCATGTAGAAGTTACACCAACAATTGTATTAAATAATGGTAAGATTGTGCATGGTGTAATTCCAGTTGATGAATTAAATAGGTTGATTATTGATGCAGCACCTAAATTAATAAATATTGAATCATTAAGTTCATCTACAAAATAACGATTTTATAATTAAGTTTATATATGCAAAATATTTTAGTTACTGGTGGTACCGGCTATATTGGTTCTCATACTGTTGTTGAATTACTAAATTTTAATTTTAATATAATTATAATTGATAATCTAGCCAATTCAAATATAAAAGTTTTAGATAGAATAAAAACCATTACCAATAAAGAAGTTAAATTTATTCAGTTAGATATTTGTGATAAACTAGGATTAGATGCTGTATTTAATGAATATAAAATTGATGCAGTAGTTCATTTTGCGGGATTAAAAGCTGTTGGTGAGTCAGTTTCTCAGCCGTTAAGTTATTATCATAATAATGTAGTAGGAAGTATTATATTATTAGAAATAATGAAGAAATATAACGTTAAAAAAATTGTTTTTAGTTCTTCAGCTACAGTTTATGGTAGAGCAAATTCTACACCGATTACTGAAACATTTCCCTTGCAGCCTATTAATCCTTATGGGTGGACTAAATTAATTATAGAACAAATTTTAAATGATTTATATAATTCAGATAACTCCTGGAATATTGCTTTACTAAGGTATTTTAATCCAGTTGGAGCTCATAAATCTGGTTTAATTGGTGAAAACCCTACTGGTATTCCCAACAATCTAATGCCATATATAAGTCAAACTGCTGTTGGTAAATATCCTTATTTAAAAATATTTGGTAATGATTATAATACCCCAGATGGAACTGGTGTACGTGATTATATTCATGTAGTTGATTTAGCTAATGGGCATTTAATGGCTTTAAAGCATTTTGCTAAAACAACGGCTTTGGGTGAATTAATTACATTAAATTTAGGAACTGGGGTAGGGCATTCAGTTTTGGAAATTATCAAGACTTTTGAAAAAATTTGTGGAAAAAAAATACCTTATAATTTTTATCCTCGACGGAGTGGAGATATTGATAAATCTTTTGCGGCAGTAGTTAAAGCTAAAAAAATACTTGGCTGGAGTGCAAGACTTGATATTATGGATATGTGTCGTGATAGCTGGAATTGGCAGATAAAAAATCCAGATGGTTATAAATAAGATTATTAAAAAGGTCAACATGATGGATATTCAATCAATCCAAGAAATTTATGATATACCGTTATTAAATTTGGTTCATAAAGCATATGCTGAACATATAAAAGAGTTTCCTCAACAAGATATAGAGTTATGCCATTTAGTAAGTGTAAAAACTGGTGGTTGTCCTGAAGATTGTTCATATTGTTCGCAAAGTAATAAGTATAGTACAGAAATAAAAGTAAATGCATTACTTCCTATTGAAGAAATTGAGCGTCAAGCAATTATAGCTAAAGAGCAAGGTGTGAAAAGAATGTGTTTAGGTGGAGCTTATAAAAGTCCTCCAAGTTCGGCAATCGACAAAAT
>CALMTA010000044.1 GCA_937872505.1 uncultured Neisseriaceae bacterium
TATAGGTCGTTAAAATTTGAACACAAGACAATTGATACAGAAATATATCAACCGGTGGCTGTAGTTAATTACCCTTCAGAAAATATCAAACATACTCGCGTTACTGAATACAAGCATTTGACTGGACAGGCCCACCCCAAAACTAGTGTAACTTGGGAATACCCTTCCAATATAGGCGACCCTTTTTACCCAATTCCTACAGCAGAAAATGAAGCATTATACAAAAAATATGCAGCTATAGCTGCAAATCTTTCTGATAAACCTATTTTTATTGGTCGTCTTGGAAGTTATCGTTACTACAATATGGATCAGGTTATTGGTCAAGCTTTATCTACATATAATCAAATTAAATCATTAGAAAATATATCAAATTCAGCTATAGTGGAAGTTGAAAGATGAATTTGCTGCCTCAAAATAGGTTATTTAATAGTTTTTTTCAGGGCGGTTTTGAATGTTCAACACACTGTAGAATTGATGGTAAGCGCTTGGATATCATTGAAAGCACTTTACATGACAAATATGTGTTGCAAGATTATTCAGCTTTGTCTAAGCATGGAATAATGACGGTTCGTGATGGTCTGCGTTGGCATTTAATCGAAACTAATCACGGTTATTATGATTGGTCCAGTTTTTTACCAATGTTAAGAGCGGCTAGAGAAAATACAACTCAGGTAATTTGGGATCTATGCCATTATGGATGGCCTGGTAATATTGATATATGGAAGCCAGAATTTGTAATTCGTTTTGCTAATTTTGCTAAAGAAGTTGCAAAATTAATTAAGGCGGAAACAGATGAGGTACCTTTTTATTCTTTGATTAATGAGATTTCATTTCTAGCTTGGGGCGGCGGCGAAGTAGCATACTTAAATCCTTTAGGACAAAACCGTGGGTTTGAACTTAAGCAACAATTAGTTCGAGCCTCGATTGCAGCAATAGATGCAATTCGTCTTATAGATCCTCGTGCTAGATTCGTGCAGGCAGAGCCCTTAATCAATATTCTTAGTCCCAGCCCAGAAAAAGCTCTTGAAGCTTCTCAATACAATGAAGCACAATATCAAGCATGGGATATGCTATCAGGAAACCTTTGGCCTAGTTTGGGTGGAAGAAAAGATTTATTAGATATAATTGGGGTGAACTATTATCCTTATAATCAATGGTATCTGCATGGTGCTAAAGTTTTATGTACCCACTCAGAATATGAACCATTAGCAAATTTGCTAAAAAAAATCTCTAAACGCTATGAGCGACCCATGTTCATAGCTGAAACAGGAGCTGAGGGAAGCGAGCGAGAGAAATGGCTGAGTTATATTTGTGATGAAGTGCATAACGCCTATCGCCAAGGTCTTCAAATTGAAGGCA
This sequence comes from uncultured Neisseriaceae bacterium, assembly GCA_937872505.1. Classification (GTDB taxonomy): domain Bacteria; phylum Pseudomonadota; class Gammaproteobacteria; order Burkholderiales; family UBA11063; genus Aquella. The sequence continues at coordinate 1,360 of CALMTA010000044.1, forward strand.
TTTGCTTATATCCCATAACTGACTATTTGGGTTGGGATGATGAACGCCATTGTCAAACAGGCTTATTGGGGTTAATAACTCCTCAAGGTTATAGATCCGTATATACTCCTCTTGCACAAGAAATTCAGCGGCAGTACATACGTTTTAGTAGAACAGCTTTATATTATAATTTTACTTCCCAAATTTTATGGCCATAAATATAGACGTAGAATGGGAGTTGCGCTCTAATAAATCTAAATGTTAGCATATTTTCCTGAGTTTTACTAGGGGACATTATCTAGTTTAACTTATTAGAGGTTGAACAATTTATATTTTATATTTACAAGGAGTACTATAATGAAACAAACTTCAGATCAAGTTGTAAAAAGTGCCGATGTTATTGGTAAAAAAGTAATTAGTACTAATGACGAGCCTTTAGGCAAAATTGAGGAAATTGTATTGGATAAACTAAATGGGGATGTCCGTTATGCAGTTTTATCTTTTGGTGGTTTTATGGGCTTGAATACCGATTATTATGCTATTCCGTGGGAATCTTTAAGCTATTGTAGTGAGAAGGAAGCATTTGAATTAGGTATAGATAAAGATAAACTAACATCAGCTAAAGGTTTTAATAAGGATAACTGGCCAAATTTTGCCGAGGAATATACGCGCTCAATTGATGATTTTTATTCTTAATAGTTATAGCTGTTCTAAATCGGACTTTTTAAAGGGTTATGGGGTAAAACTGAGTAAAATATTTTAAAAAATAAAAAGGAGATTATATAATGAATGCATCTTTGTTTAATAATGAGAACGGTTTTAGTCGAGTATCATGGAGTGCCGTAGTTGCTGGTGTTGCTGCTGCACTGAGTGCAGAGGTAATTCTAAATTTTCTGGGAATAGGTTTAGGGCTTACCAGCCTAGATTTGTCAGCCAATACGTTGTTCAAGGCTGGAGTAGAATCTATTATTTGGCTTGTCTTAAGTGGTATTATAACTATGGGATTAGGAGGAGTGGTAGCAGGTGTTATTTCTAACTCTTCTTCTGTTAAAAATAGGATGCTACACGGACTATTAGTGTGGAGCTTTGCTACTCTTATTACTGTAGCAACCGTTACTACCACTGCTGGAATGATGGTAGGCGGAGCTTCAAACATTTTTAGGAACAGCATCAATGTTTCTGAATTAAATAATTTAAACCATGTTAGTTCTTATTCTACACAATCTTCTAATTCAACATCTGAACAAAGTGGGCATGTATTAGATGACAAAAATATAAAGGAAGTTGCAAATAATTTAGGTTCGGTATCAATAATAATCTTTATTGCTTTCCTAATAAGTGCATTATCCGGTGTTGCCAGTGCTTGTTGGGGAGGAGGATCAAGAAAACAATCTTTTAATAAATAATCTATATATTTATAGTTACAATCTCCAATTAACTGACAGCTTTTGTAGAATTACTTAAGTTGTCAGCCTTATCTTTTAGCTAAATTCTAAGTCTTTAACCATGCTTTTATATTTAAAAATATACTGTGAATACATTTAAATGGTGTTTATTTCATAATTATTATTCCTGATATATGCTAATTTACTAATATTTCAGAAATATTTTCAAACAAAGAAATTAGTTTATCGTATAAGGCTAGTAAGTTGTCGAACATTATTCCTTGTACTCAATCTTACAGCAACTAATTGATATTTATGGATTAAAATTTTTTTATATAGGGTAGATATAATAAATAATATTTTTGGTTTAATAGTTTGTTAAAATCATTATCGCAAAATTAAATTTAGAAAGAGGTTGATTAAATGCAAGATTATTTATCTGGTTTAGGTAATCATTTTAGTAGTGAAGCAATTGAAGGAACATTGCCAGAATATCAGAATTCGCCACAAAAAGTAGCACACGGTTTATATGCAGAACAATTAAGTGGTAGTGCATTTACTATGCCAAGACATAGTAATTTAAAAACGTGGTTGTATAAGATAAACCCTTCTGTCAAACATACAGATTTTGTACATATTGAAAAACCAAAAAATTTAATAACTGCACCCATCACTAAAGGGGTATGTCCTCCAAATCAAATGCGTTGGAATAAATTAAATTATATAATGAATATGGATTTTATAGATAGTTTAGTAACTATGGCAGCTAATGGTGATGCAACTAGCTTATCAGGTTCAGCAGTACATATTTATTATGCAGATAAATCGATGGATAGGTTTTTTTATAATGCAGATGGCGAAATGCTTATTGTACCTCAAGAAGGTAAGTTATTAATTCGAACAGAATTAGGCGAATTAGAGGTAGCACCTTTAGAGATAGCTTTAATTCCTCGGGGATTAAAATTTCAAGTTAAATTATTAGATAATAAATGTTATGGTTATATATGTGAGAATTATGGTGCGCCATTTCGCTTACCTGAATTAGGCCCAATTGGAGCTAATGGTTTAGCTTATACTCGAGATTTTTTAACACCAGTTGCTAAATTTGAAAATATTAATAAAGAGTTTGATTTGGTATGTAAATTTGAAGGTGAATTTTGGGAGGCAAAAATCCCCTATTCTCCATTAGATGTGGTAGCTTGGCATGGTAACTATGTTCCTTATAAATATGATTTACGAAAATTTAATACAATAGGAACAATTAGTTTTGATCATCCTGACCCTAGCATTTTTACTGTTCTTACTTCTCCATCAAGTATACAAGGAATGGCAAATATTGATTTTGTTATATTTCCTCCACGATGGTTAGTTGCAGAACATACTTTTAGACCACCTTATTATCATCGTAATATTATGAGTGAATTTATGGGGCTTATCACTGGGCAATATGATGCCAAGCCAGATGGTTTTATACCTGGAGGTGCAAGTTTGCATAACCGTATGGCTGCTCATGGACCAGATGCTATTGCTTGTGATAGAGCAATTAATAAAGAATTAAAACCTGAGCATCTAGTTGATACAATGGCATTTATGTTTGAGTCAAATCAGACTTGGAAGTTGACAGAGTTTGCTTTAAAAACTGAATCTTTACAAAAAAATTATTTAAAATGTTGGCAAGATATTCCAGTATTGTTTAATTAATAAATATATACATTTATAATTATATTATCAGCTATTAAGTTAGGCATATATATTAAATTATCTTATTAGCAGGATAGGGGTATATTATTTTAAAATATTAAAATTTTGTTCTAATATCTAACCCAATTAGATAATTAAAAACTTTATAGTTTTTTCATAAAAAATAAATAATTATCTCTACTAGTTTTCTAATATAATAATCAATTAAAATTTTATTTATGGTAAGTTTATGAAACTAAAAAATCGACATATACAAATGATTGCAATTGGTGGAGCAATTGGAACAGGATTATTTTTTGGAGCTGCTAAATCAATTCAGTTAACAGGGCCATCAATTATTTTATCTTATTTAATTGGCGGAATAATTATGTATATTATTATGCGAGCACTTGGGGAAATGACTGTACATGAACCTAATTCTGGTGCATTTAGTCATTATGCGTATCAATATAGTGGAGATTATTTAGGTTTTTTATCTGGCTGGTTTGCTTGGTTTGAATATACAATTGTTTGCATGCTGGAAGTTACTGCAGTTGCAGTTTTCCTTGATTATTGGATGCCTGGAATACCGCATTGGATTACTATTACAGTAATTTTAGGAATGTTTTTTCTAATTAATTTATTGCAGGTTGGGGTTTTTGGCGAATTTGAATTTTGGTTTGCTGGGATAAAAGTAGCAACAATAGTTTTAATGATTTCATTTGCAGCTTATCTAATTTTTTTTCATGCAGATACACATGTAGCTGCATTAGCAAATATTAATAATACTTTTTCAAATAATTTATTTGCTAATGGCAAAAGTGGTTTTTTATTTTCGATGGTTTTAGTAGTATTTTCATTTGGTGGTGTACAGTTTTTAGGTATTGCGGCAGCTGATGCAGAAAACCCAGATAAGACTGTACCAAAAGCAGTTAATGGGGTTATTATTCGTATTATAGTTTTTTATGTAGGTACATTTTTAGCTATAATATGTTTATACCCTTGGCAGAAATTACATACTAATATTAGTCCTTTTGTTGATGTATTTGATAAAGTTGGTTTTCATTTTGCAGCGCAACTAATGAGTATAGTAGTAATAACAGCAGCATTATCAGCATTTAATAGTTGTTTATATGCAGCAGCAAGAATGCTTGCTAATTTAGCTAGACATAATAGTGCACCAACTATTTTAGCAAAAACTAACCAACATAATGTACCTAAAAATGCAGTTTTATTTACTTCATTAGTTATTGTAATTACAGTTCTTATAAATTATTTGTTTCCCGAAAAAGCGATTATGTATTTAATTGCAATAACCACAACTTCTATAATTATTACTTGGACTACAATTTTATTATGTCATATTAGTTTTAGGCGAAAAATTGCTAAAAATTTAATAAAATTTAAATTACCCTTTTATCCATTATCCAATATTATTGCTTTATTATCTTTAATGTTAGTAATAATTGTAATGTTATTTATGGATGACATGAAAATGGCAGTTTACCTGATGCCTTTATGGATATTGGTTGTAACTGCAATGTATTTTATTTTGAAACCTAAAATAAAAAAAAGTTAATTTTTTAAAAAGTGTAATATGTTAGAAAACAAATTTATTATTATTGATTTTGATAGTACTTTTATTCAGGTTGAGGCTTTTGATGAATTAGCACGTATTAGTTTGAGAAATCATTTACAAAAAGAAGAGCGTATTAAAGAAATTATAGATATTACTGCTAAAGGAATGGAAGGTGAAATAGGATTTAGAGAAAGTTTAATGTCGCGGATTAAGCTACTTCAGGCAAAAAAAGAGCATTTGGAAGAGTTGATTGAATGTTTAACTAATAAAGTATCTTTGTCAATTCAAAGAAATGCTAATTTTTTAAAAGATTATGCTAATCAGATTTTTATTATTTCTAATGGTTTTAAAGAATTTATTATTCCCATAGTAACTAAATATGGAATAAAACAAGAAAATATTTTAGCTAATACATTTATTTATGATGCTGAAAATAATATTATTGGTTTAGATGAAAGTAATGAATTAAGTAAAAACCAAGGCAAAGTTGCAGCTGTGAAAAAGCTTAATCTTAATGCAGAAAATGTTTATGTAATTGGTGATGGTTATACGGATTATGAAATTAAACAAGCAGGTGTTGCTAAATATTTTTATGTATTTGTTGAAAATGTTAAACGTGATTCTGTAATTAAAGTTGCTGATTTTATTATTCCAAATTTTGATGAATTCCTTTATCAAAATAAAATACCTATATCAGTATCTTATCCTAAAAATAGGATAAAAATTTTATTATTAGAAAATATTCATCCACATGCTTACGAGCTTCTTAAACAAGAGGGATATGATATTGAGAGAATCAAAGGTAGTTTAAGTGAAGAGCAGCTTTGTAATAAAATAAAAAATGTAAGTGTTTTAGGTATTCGTTCAAAAACTTCAGTAACTCAAAAAGTACTTGATTGTGCAGAGCGCTTAATAG
>CALMTA010000045.1 GCA_937872505.1 uncultured Neisseriaceae bacterium
TTATGGCAAGCAGAATTTGTTAAAGAGAAATTGATTGCAATACAACCAGGTTTAGAGGTAAAAATTATTAGCATAACTACCCAAGGAGACAAGATTATAGATAAAGCTTTAGATAAAGTTGGCGGTAAAGGACTTTTTATTAAAGAACTAGAAAATGCTTTAATTGAAGATAAAGCAGATATAGCAGTTCATTCATTAAAGGATATATCAGTTGATTTAGCCTCAAATTTTGTATTGGCTGCAATTTTAGAGCGAGGTGACGCTAAAGACGCATTTATATCAAATAAATATAATAGTTTAGAGGATATGGCAGATTCTTCAATAATTGGAACTTCATCAAATAGAAGAATAGCTTTATTGAAAAGATTTTATCCTAAATTACAAACAAAATTATTAAGGGGTAACGTAGATACCCGTTTAAAAAAAATAGATTCAGGAGAATATGATGGGATTATTTTAGCTGCTGCTGGTTTACAAAGGCTGGGTTTTGCTAATAGAATTAAGCAAAATTTAGATGTTACAAAATTTATTCCAGCAATAGGTCAGGGGGCATTAGCTGTTGAGATTTTAAAAGAACGTAATGATTTAATTAAATTTTTAGCTCCTCTAATACATCAAAACACTAAAATAGTTGTTGCTGCTGAACGGGAGGTCGGTAGAATAATAGGAGCAGATTGTAGTATACCAATTGGCGTCTATGCAAGTTTAGAAAAAGATAAAATCATAATTAATGCAATGATGGCTAATATTGAAAAAGATTTATATTATTTTGCGGAAGTTATAGGGCATAAAGATAAATTTTTAGAGTTAGCTAAGGAATGTGCAAATAAAATTATAGAGCAGATAGAGAAATAATTTATTAATTTACTTTATATCTTTTATTTCTTGAATTTTTTGTTTAGCAATATTTGTTATATGAAAGTTAAATGTGTATTTAGTTATTAGCCCAGATGGGCAATTAGACCAATTAATTAATTATTTACAGAAAGATAAGATTAAGGCTATTCCTATTCCATTAATGAATTTTATTATTAACCAAAAAAATATTAAACAATTAAAAGATATAATAAATGATTTTGAGTATGTAATTTTTAATTCACCAACAGCCATACATATTTGTTCTGATGTAATAAAAAATGCAACTTATCCTACATTTTTAACTGTTGGTGAAGCTAGTGCCATAAGACTTAAGGGATTAACAACTTTACCAATTATTTATCCTCTTAGAAATTCAGGTGCAGATAATTTATTTGAAGAAAAATTAAAATATTTAGATTTTAAAAATAAAAAAATCTTAATAGTTAAAGGGGTTGGGGGAAGTAATACTCTTAAGAAAAAACTTAGTCTAATTAAGGCAAATTGGCAAGAAATTGATATTTATATTAGAAATAAAAAATATATAGATGTGTCTTTTATTAAAAAAAGTTTAACTTCTAAGGAATTACAGGGTATAATAATTACTAGCAGTATTTTAGTTGAATGGTTATTTAGCAATGCTAAAGAGCACGACTATCTTGATATCTTGCTTAATAAACAGTTTTTTACTATTCATAATAATATTGCAGAAAAGCTACTTAATTATGGAGTTAGCAAAGTTTTTATTTCAAATAAAGCAGATCAATATTCTTTAGTAAATTTAGTTAAGGAATTTTCAAATGACGGATCAAACTACTGAATTAAATAATCAATTTAAAAAAAGAAGTTCTGGAGGAAGTTTTACCCTATTTCTTTGTTTCTGTCTTATACTAGCTGTTTCTTTTATTTATTATCAAGGATTTTTATTAAAAAAAGAATTTCAAACAGAATTAAATAATTATAAAGCAAGCAATAATTCTATTAAACAATTAAATGATAAAAATACTCAGAAAATTATTGAATTACAAAATTCTATTTCAACATTAGAAAATCAATCAGGGCAGCTAATTAGAGTTAGATCAAATATTTCATTATTTCAACTTAATCAATTAATAAGTGCAGCAATGCAATCGTTAGTTGTCTATCATGATATAAAAAATGCAATTAAATTATTGATATATGCAAAAAATTCGATAGATGACAATAACCAAGCCATGTATACGGAATTAAAATTTTCTATTAGTGAAGATATTGCAAAATTAGAACAGGTAGATAGCACGGATGTTATAGGTTTAAGTGGGCAATTAGAGGAATTAAATAGTCAAATTAATGTTTTACAATCAGTAACTCCGGTAACTTTAGTTACAAAAAAAGATTCAGTAGATAATAAAAGCAAATGGGAAAGATTTTTAATTGATGTAAAAGATAGATTATTTAGTTTAGTAAGTGTATCTAGGGTAGATAGCAATGCAAAAATAATTTTAATGCCTGATCAAGAATATATTGTAAAACAGAATATTAGATTAAATTTATTAAATGCAAAAATGGCTTTAATGTTGCATGATGAAGAAGCGTGGAAGTATAGCCTTAATAATGCACTTAATGCATTAAAAGAGTATTTTATTTCTGATTCATCATATGGAGTTAAGAATGATAAGATGATTAATACCCTTGAAAAATTAGTTAAGATAAATATTTCTGATTCTGGAGTTAATATCAACAAAACATTAAAATCATTAAATAAATTAAATAATATTTAAGTTAGGAATAAATATTATGGTTTCATTAATTAAATTAATACTTTTGATATTATTGGCTTGTTTTATAGGTTATTTTATTAATTATGGGCAGGGTCATATAATAATTCTATTGGCAAAATATAGGTTTGATATGTCATTAGCTACTTTTATTATTAGTATTATTTTAATTTTTATATTATGTTATTTTTTAATTAGATCATGGGTTAATACTACGGCTTTATTTGAAAAAATTCATGATTATCGGTCAAAATATATTCCAAAATGATAAAGTAGGATGAAAAGTGATAGCTAAAGATAATTTAAAGTTTGCAAAAAAAAATAGAGAAACAATTTTTCCTTCTCGGCAGGCATTATTAATAAATGATGCATTAGCGGTATTATTATTTGCTACTTCAATTATTCTTGGCATTATGTTAGCAACATATTCGCCCGTAGATAAATGTTGGTTTAAGAGTTCAGATATTTTAAGTGTAAATAATAAGATGGGATTAGTAGGGTCTTACACTGCTGATATATTTTTATCGGTATTTGGTAATTCTAGCTGGTGGGTGGTAATAGGAATATTTTATTTAGGCTATCGTAAAATTATTCGTAATAAAATTGATGTAGGTAATTGGTATAATATTTTTCAATTAGTGAGTTTTTTAGTATTATTTATAGCGTCATCGCTATTTGAATATATAGCTTTATATTCTAAGGAAACTCAATATCTTCATAATGGTTATGGAGGCATTTTAGGTCATAGTATATTCGAATATGCATCACCTTATTTAGGGCAATTTGGTCTTTCTTTAATTTCTTTTTTTACGTTAATTATTTCATTTACATTCACTTTTAGTTTATCATTAGTATCTATGGTAGAAAAAACTGGATATGCTATAGAGTGGATATATAGAAAAACATTTGAATTAGTTAGATCCCAGCTGGAAAATAGTGCTAAATATAATGATGTTGTTTTAGAAAGTTGTGATTTAGCAAAATTACAGGAATTGCATTTAGATGAAACTGATAATGAAGATGTTCAAGAAACTCCTCCTAAGAAAAGTATTTTACAAAGCATAGTAAAAAGTAAGGCAAAATCTGAGAAAAAACCCAATAAAGAAAATGAATTAAGTCTAGTAAATACTATAGGCGGATTTCCTAGTACAAGCCTTCTTAATAATCCTAAAAAACAAGTTGAATCAATTTCTCAGGAGACGATAGAATTTGTCTCCATGTCTATTGAAAATAAATTAGCTGAATTTGGTGTGGAAGCAAAAATAACTAATGCTGAAAGTGGGCCGGTAATTACGCGCTATGAATTATTACCTTCTCATGGTGTACGCGGAGAGAAAATTGTAGGACTTGCAAAAGAGATTGCAAGGGGTTTAGCTTTAACTAATGTACGTATTGTTGAAACTATCCCAGGTAAAAACTCAATGGGGATTGAAGTGCCAAATTTTAAACGGCAGACAATTTATTTAAAAGAAATATTTGATTCTAAGATATATTCGGAAAATACAAGTAAGTTAGTATTAGCATTAGGTAAAGATATTACTGGAGAAATAGTAATAACTGATTTAGCTAAAATGCCTCATCTTTTGGTTGCTGGAACTACGGGGTCGGGAAAATCAGTTGCAATAAATGCTATGATTTTATCTATTTTGTTTCAAGCAAGTCCTAATGAAGTTAAGTTTATTATGATTGATCCAAAAATGGTAGAGTTATCTTTTTATCATGATATACCACATTTATTAACACCTGTAGTTACAGATATGACTCAAGCTGCTAATGCTTTAAAATGGGCGGTAGCAGAGATGGAAAGACGCTATAAAGTAATGGCAAAATTTGGTTGTAAAAATATTAATTCTTTTAATTATAAAATTATTCAAGCTAAAAATCAAAATCAAGATATTTATGAACCATTAAATGAGGGAGCTTCGAATCAGGAGGAAAGAGAAGCTTTATCACCATGGCCATTTATTGTAATTATAATTGATGAATTAGCAGATTTAATGATGGTAGCTGGTAAGAAAATCGAGCAATATATTGCACGTATTGCTCAAAAAGCAAGAGCGGTAGGTATTCATTTAATTGTAGCTACGCAAAGACCATCAGTAGATGTTATTACGGGTTTAATTAAAGCAAATATTCCAGCACGTATATCATTTCAAGTGTCAAGTAAAATTGATTCTAGAACTATTTTAGATCAGATGGGAGCGGAAACTTTATTAGGGCAGGGAGATATGTTATTTTTACAGCCAGGAACGGGTTTTCCGCAAAGGATTCATGGGGCATTTGTTGATGATGACGAATTACATAAAGTAGTAGAATTTTTAAAAACTACTGCAAAGCCAAACTATGTAGAGGAAATATTAAATGGTACTGGTGAAGGGGCAGATTTATTTGGTGATGATAATGAAAATGATGATAATGTAGAAAAAGATGATATATTTGATGAAGCTGTTAAATTTATATATGATACAAAACGTTGCTCTATTAGTTCATTACAGACTAGATTTGGCATTGGCTATAATAGAGCAGCTCGCATAATGGCACATTTAGAAAAAATTAATATGGTAAAGCGAAATGAAAGAGGCGGTTTTGAATTATTAAAGACCAATACTTATCAGTAATATGTTTAGTTAAATATTTAACTAAATGGGCGAGATTTCCTTCCACTTACAACAGGTATTAGTTTGAATAAGTATATTCAAAGAAAGTAAGGCAAAAATAATTTTAATACCTGCTCAAGATTGTAAAATAAAAAATTAGATTAAATTTATTAGATGCAAAAATATTTTTATAATGCATTTGATATATTAAAGTTAAATTAAATTATGGAGTTTATAATAGAGGGGATGGCGCCTCAAGTAGGATTCGAACCTACGACCTGCGGATTAACAGTCCGTCGCTCTAACCAACTGAGCTATTGAGGCTTCATAGAGGAACGTATTATATAATATGAGTATATAAAAGTCAAACAAATTTTAAGTGATTATTCAATGTTAATTATAATATATTGTTCTACTTAATGAGTGGCAAATATATTTATTGGGAATAAAGAATGCTAGCAAAAGTTATTATTTGTAAAATAGATAATATAATTTATACAAATGCTTACAATATAGATGGTAAGCTTGAATATTATTTGCAGGATTTAGTAGAGCCATTTTTAGAATCTATTTATTTAGCTAAAATTACTTCAATAAATAAACACAATAGATTGGCATTCATTGATTATTTAAATAATAAAGTTGGAGTTATAAATTTACCTATTAAGAATAAATTACAGACTGGCAGTAAGATATTATGTCAAATGCGTTGGAGAGGAGATAATAATAAATATGCAAAATTTTCCTCAGAAGTAAAACTAATTGGTAAATATGTTATTTTAACTAATGATAAGAATCATCATTATTCACAAGCGTTAAATAAGCGAAAAGATTTGAAGGAAATAAGTAATAAATTTAAAGATTATGGAATTATTTTTCGTTCAGCTATTAATGATTTAGAAGACTTATCTGTAGTTGAGAAGGAGATACTTTTACTTATTCTAAAACAAGATAAAATATATAAATTAAGTAATTCTTCAGAAAAGTTATTATTAATGCAGGGAGTAGGCAACTATATTCAGCTTTTGCGCGATTCAAAGTTAAGTAAAGATTGTAATATTATAGTTAATGATGAAGAAATTTTTCAAATAGTTAAACAATATTTAGATTTATGGTTAATTCGTGAAATAACATTAGATTCGCAGGCTAAAATTATTGATGCTTTGAAAACTTTAGATGATGTAGTAAAAATTAATAATGGTTCATTAGTTTTTCATAAATTATCGGGAATAAATTTAATAGATATTAATAGTTACAGTAGTAAATTAGATTTTTACCAAGTTAATTATTTAGCTATAGATGAGATTGTCAGGCTTACAAAGCTTTATGATTTAAATGGTATAATTTTAATTGACTTTATAAAAAATATGTCAATACAGCAACAAAAAAATCTGATAGATATCCTTAATGCTAAGTTTATTGAAGATTGGAAGCATGTACGTATTTTAGGGTTTACAAAATCAGGAATTTGTGAAATTATTAGAAATAAGTAAAGATTCTTTAAAATATTTCTAAGCTATTTTTATTTTCAAAGATGCTTTTGTATGTGTGGTTGCAAGTATATAATTCGTTACTAAAAAGCGTTTTAACTTTAAGAGGATGTAAATTGATTTTAGATGAAGTAACGTTTTTAAAATGTTTTGGTTGAATTTTATTAGGTCTTGGAACAAATTGAAAGGAAGTTGTATCAATAAAAGAATTACTTTGACCTATAGCATAATTATTTATTATAAGAGATAACAATGTTGTTGAAAGAATGCGTTTTAACATAGATAACTTTCTGATAGCTATAAAATTATAAAAAATATAAATATTTTGTCTTTATTTCCAAACCATAATGCCATTTCCACAGTAGCTAGCTTCAAATTCAGAAAGTTTTATTAATTTTTTTCCTTCACCATAAGGAGAGGGATCTTGAATTTTTAAAAAAGTTTTATTTTCTATTATTTCATAGCCGTGTACCAAAATTAAATGACCTCCTTTTTTTTCTGGAGAAAATAAGTGAGATACTGAAGCAATAAATAAATTATCTTTATCTAACATCTTTGTTATTTCTGAAATATGGCAGGTTATAGCTTTTGCATTTACTTCATTTTTATTAAGAATATTGGCTAATTTCTCATGAATAATTCCTTTAATGGTAAATGCATATATTGCCATAGATTGGTCATGCAATTTATTTATGCTAACAGAAGTACCATTATTTAATGCTTTTATTGCCATAGCGCTGCAAGCTAGACCACATGAACGGTGAGACCAATATTTAATATAATCTGTAGTATATTGACTTAATTCTTGAGAAGTTAATGATTTGCTCCAATCTTGGCTTATATATTCCATCACTTATTTTCCTGATTTAATATGATTTATATTTTTATAATTTTCTAGTATTAATTTTATCTAATTAAGTATATTTTAACAAGTGACAAAAATGTTTTTTATATGTTAATTAAGATTAAAGCAATAGAAAATCCCATTATTCAATTAAAATTAAGCTTTTATATAGTAAAGACTAATGAAAGCGAATAATAATAATTGTTTCTGGCAGGTCGAGATTATAGCATTTTATGTAAAGTTGTAAGGAATAAAAATAATTTAAAGATAAGTAGCATGGATATTTTTAATTTTTTATAGTTTTATTTTGTTCATAAAATAACCATGCTATTATGGATTAATTAGCGATGTTTAAAGCTTAGGACTATTTTTTCTTTTTAGCCATAGCTTTTTTTACAGGTTTAACTTTAGCTTTGACTTTTTTAACAACTTTAGCCATAGCTTTTTTTACAGGTTTAGCTTTTTTAGCTACTGCTTTTTTTACAGGTTTAGCTTTTTTAACAACTTTAGCTTTAACCTTTTTCATTGGTTTAGCTTTAGCTTTTTTTACAGGTTTAGCTTTTTTAACAACTTTAGCTTTAACTTTTTTCATTGGTTTAGCTTTAGCTTTTTTAACAACTTTAGCTTTAACCTTTTTTACTTTAGCTTTAACTTTTTTCATTGGTTTAGCTTTAGCTTTTTTTACAGGTTTATCTTTTTTTACTTTAAGAGCAGCTTTACCTGCAATAATATCTTTTAATGTTTTGCCAGGGCGGAATTTAGGACTTGTAGTTGCACTGATTCTAATTACTGCGCCTGTTTTAGGATTACGTCCTGTACGTGCAGCTCTTTGCACAGCTTCAAACATTCCAAATCCAATTAATGTAACTTTATGTTTTACTTTTAATGCTGAAGTTATTGTATCAATCATTACATTCAATGCTTTTTCAGCTTCTTTATGCGATAAGCCAGCTTTCTTTGCCATTGAAGCAACTAGTTTACTTTTATTCATAATTAATTTCCTTTTAAAGTTATACCATTATTATATATCATTTTTTTGAAAAGTGTTACTGATTATGCATAATTAATTAAAATTTTATATATTTATTTTAAGCTTTTTTAAGAACTTATTTATTAAATCTATTGTGTTTTCAATAGTTGAGAGTAGTTGTAAATTTTTAATAAATTTTTTATAATAACTAAAATAATAATGAATAATATTAATAAGTTAAAATTTTTTCATATTTTATATGTATAATTTATAAATTATTGATGAATGGTAAAAGAAGTTTATTTTATATACAAGCATAATGTTATAAAATATGTATGAGATAATTAGTGTCAAAAATTTTTATATCTAAGCATACTTTATTAAATCAATTTGAATTTACAAAAGGTGAATATAGGTAAGCGAAGTTTATTTAAATGGGTTTTCTTCTAAATGCTGTGTAAAATTCAAGTACCTGCTCCTTAAATTCAGATTCATATATTTTTCTATTTATTTTATCTTATTTTTTTGGGGGATGTGATTCAAAAAATTAACATTATATTAATTGGATTAATTTTTTTAAAAAATAAAAAATGATTATTATTAAATAAATATAGCTGTGAATTTTAACTTTATTTTCTTTAAATTAAAAGAATACAATTTAATTAATGCTATATGAGTAAAACTGTAATTATTTTCTTTGTAGTGAAAATTCACTATTGCCCTTCATTATTCATTTTTGATAAAGTTCAATTTAAATATATTAATTTTCTAATATTTAATACAGGAATTACTTAGGATATTATTTATTTTAAATTAAGTAGTAAATAAAAACAATCATTTAGAAAAGTATTATGAAAACTTTTTATCAAAACATGGAAAATGACTTAAAAGAGTTATTAGAGCAACGGCAAAAAATTTGTGAGATGATTTGTGCTAATCCCTTTTTTGGTTCGGATTATACTAATAGATTTATATGGGAAGTAAAAAATCATTCTTATAAAAACTTGGGTAACTATTTACTTTGGTGTGAGTACTTACTTAAAATAATAAAAACATCAAATGAGTTGGAACAGCGACGCCCCAGCTTTCACTCTGTAAAAATTTTAGCGAGCAATCAAGAATTATATAATGAAATTCAAAAAGCATATAAATCAGCAAATGTGATTAAAAAAAATATTCTTTTATCTAATGAATCAGATTTAGATACTCATAACAATATATCACAATATATTTTAGAGTTAAATATATTTGAAAAAATTAGTCCTGATTTAGATTTTTTAAGACCTAAATTGCAAGCTATGCAAACAGCTATACAAGCTATGGCTCCAATTATGGAACGAAATAAAATTATTATGTATGATTTTAGAAATTGTTTTATAAATTGCAATATGTCAATAGAAATATTACATAAAAATTTAATTAAACTTATTGATAAATATGGGTTGGAAATTTTAAATGATTATGCTAAGTATGCATGGTATTTTTATAATAGTTTTGATATTAAAACTATTATAGAAGAAACGGAAATGCTATTAAGCAATTGGCAAGTAGATGATAATACTTTAATTTCAAGTCAAGCTTTTTTAGAAAAGATAGACAGTCATTTTTTTGTTGAGTTTAGGGCTCATTATGAAGCCTATCAACAGGTTGAGCAAATTTTAAATAATGTTTTAAATAAACATGTGACTAATTGGAATATAGAGTTTTTAGAAGAAGTTGTTCAATTATATGAATTCAAAATGTCAAAGGGTAGAGTTAGTTCGGATGTCCTGGTAGAGATACACATGGATGTTTTTGTAGCAATCAAAGAAAAATCAACCAAAAGTGAGCAATTAAGAACCAGAGATGGTACTGGAGATTTATTATGGCGATTAGTCACAAGAGGTTTTTTAGTAGATAATTATCAAATTGAAAAGATTGAGTTGGCAATAGAAGAAAAATGGCAAATATACCATTATAAAGTAATATTTTATTTAAATCAGCTTATTACTAATTATCAACAAAGATTTGATAATTATAATATGCATATAAGAAAATTGATTGTTACTATTAAAGATTATATTTTTAATAAACAGTTATATTGCACATATAAAATTGCATTGTATTTTATTGGAGAAGAACCAGTAAATACAGCAAATGATGCTATTCTAATGGAACAATTACAAGAAGTTAAAGAAATAGCTTTATTATCATTACAATACAATAATTTTGAATTAGTTAATTATATTTAAAAAAACAAGTATTTTAATTTAGAAAGAAAAGGAAATGAGCAAAACTGTTATTCCAGATTTAAAAAATAAATTAAAGCAAATGCTTATTGATTTTGTTGAAAAATATAAATATCATGAATTTTTAGATTCTGCTTCACAAAAACATTATTATGCTCACAGACATGAAAAATATGAAAAAGATAATGATATTTTTTTTGACAAAGTTTTGAATAAAGTAATTTATGAAATGGAATATAGTGAAATTATACGTAATTTAGTTAGAATAGATGAGATAAAAAGTTGCTCTTCTTGTAATTTTTCATTCATTGGTTTGGAACAAAATGAGGAAATTCCTATTTTAATTTCAGCACCATTTTATGATGAAACAGAAAAAAATTTAAATAAATTAAGGTTTGATATTTCTCCTTATTATATAGATGAGTTAAAGAATCAAGCAACTCCAAAAGTATTTTATAAAGATTCTAGATATTATAAAAATAAGAAATCTATTTCTGTAACAATATATAATGAAATAGCTGTTTATTGGGAACGTAAACAGTTTGTTTTAAAAGATGATTTATCAACTGATGTAATAAGCGCAATAATTAAATTCCTTAATTTAAAAGACTTATATATCATGAATCTTGAAACTAAAAATATTGACATAAATAATTTTTTTAATAAAAATAACGAAGATGATATTTTATTAAGTTTAAATAGTGGTGAATTAGAATGCGATTTAACTGGTGAACCTACCATAAAAGATCTTGCAAAATTAAAATGTATTCAAGATAATATGGCCAAAGGAATTCGTTTATATAAAATCCCTAATGATCAATTTAATTGGCAGCCTTATTTAGAAAAAATATCAGAAAAGCTGAAGAGTTTACAAAATATAACTGGAAAGATATATTCTCTAGATGATTATATGTTATATATGAAACAGAATATATCTTTTGAATATTCGCCTGATAATTATTTAGAAATATATGGGACTAATGAAGCTTTACAGTATTTTTTATTAGGAAGTGAAGAATATCTATCTGGTTTTAAAATGTGTTATGGTGATGAATATAAATTTCTTTATATGTTAGATCATTATGAAGGATCATCAGGGTTTGATAGTGTGTTTATGTCAATTTTTTGCCACCATTTTGGTTCTCAAGAAAATAAAATAACAAATCATCTAGCTTTTTATAGTATAAATTAATTTGAAAGGTTAATCATGAACATTAATAGTGCATTATCTAATTTAACAATATGTGATCAAAAATATGCTTTTTTAAAAAAAATGGATGCAAAAAAACAAATTCAAACCATTA